>JAAYUH010000039.1 GCA_012517755.1 bacterium
AAATTGTTATATCAAAAATATTAAAAAGTCCAAAGAGTTTGAAGTTCTTTATTCCTTTATCTCTTCTCTCCATATATCTCCTCCTAATGCTTTTATTTTTTTATCAAAATTATAATATCCTCTTTCAATGTGGTATATCTTATTAACAGTTGTTATATTTTCTGCATATAGCCCTGCAATTACAAGAGAGGCCCCAGCTCTTAAATCAGGTGCATTTACCTCTTCTCCATAAAGTTTTTCTACTCCTTCAACAAATAAGGTGTTCCCTTCAATTTTTATCTTTGCTCCCATTTTTTTAAGTTCTGGAATAATCATAAATCTATTTTCAAAAACTGTTTCAGTTATTAAGCTAACTCCATCTGATACTGAAGCTAATACTACCATCTGTGATTGAAGATCTGTTGGAAAACCTGGGAATGGCATTGTTCTAATTTCAAATGCCTTGCACCTTTTTTTTGATATAACTCTTACACTTTTTCCATTTTCAATTCTTAAATCAACTCCTAATTCTCTAAGTTTAGATATCAATGGCACATTATCATCAAAAATAACTGGTTTAACAACAACATCTCCACCACAAACAGCAGTTGCTATCATAAATGTTCCTGCTTCAACTCTATCTGGTGATAAAATATGTGAAGTACCATGTAATTTTTTCACACCTTCAATTCTGATTGTTCTTGTGCCTGCTCCTTTTATTTTTGCACCCATAGAGTTAAGAAAATCTGCAAGTTCAACAATTTCAGGTTCTTGTGCAGCATTTTCTATGATAGTTTCACCTTCTGCTAAGGTAGCCGCAATCATAGTATTTTCTGTTGCTCCAACAGATGGATAATCAAAATATACCTTATCGCCTTTTAGTTTTTTTCCTTTTCCATCTATAGTTTGCCCTTCGACTTGAACTTCTGCTCCAAGAGCATTAAAACCCTTTAAGTGTAAATTAATTGGCCTTGTACCTATATGACATCCACCAGGTAATGGAGCTATAACTTTTCCAAACCTTGCAAGAAGAGCACCAACAAGCGTTATACTCCCTCTTATTTTTTTTGCTTCATCACTATTTATATTGTAGTTTATGTTACTATTCTCAATTTGAATAGTATCATCATCTATAAATTTTACTTTTGAACCAATTGATTTTATCGCTTCAAGTAAAGTTATGATATCAAGAATCTTTGGTACATTTTTTATATAAACAGGTTCATCAGTAAGAAGTGATGCTGCAATTAAAGGGAGGCATCCATTTTTTGATCCTTGGATAACAACCTCTCCTTTGAGTTTTTTTCCGCCTCTAATCTTATATGCTTCCATAGAAATACTCCTTTATTATTTTTTTAATTCTTTCTGATGCTTTTCCATCTCCAAATGGATTATAATTACTGATTGGTTTCCACCCATTATCTATGATGTCTTTGACATTTTCAAATATTTTATCTTCATCAGTTCCAACTATTCTAACAAATCCTGCCTTAACTGCTTCTGGTCTTTCTGTTTCATTTCTTAACAAAAGAAGTGGTTTATTTAATGTTGGAACCTCCTCTTGAACTCCACCAGAATCTGATAAAATAAGAAAACTCTTTTTCATAAGATGAACAAAATTTATATAATCAAGAGGTTCTGTTATTAGTACATTATCAACTCCTGATAAAATTGGGATAATTTTTTCTCTTACTACTGGATTTTTGTGAATTGGAATTACAAAAAATATATCTTTGTAAATTTTTGAAAGTTTCTTTATTGCATTTCCAATTCTTGAGAGGCCATTTTCCCATGATTCTCTTCTATGAGCTGTAACTGTAATAATTTTTTTATCATCTGGTAGATTCAAATTAAAATTAACATTAAAATTTGATATCTTTTGTATTGCATCTACAATTGTATTTCCTGTGACAAAAATTTTACTTTCATCAACTCCCTCTTTTATAAGATTATTTTTCGCGTTTTCAGTTGGAGCAAAATCAAGAGTTGAGAGTTTATCAGTTAATATCCTATTCATCTCCTCTGGAAATGGATAATAGATATTATTTGTTCTTAATCCTGCTTCTACATGTCCAACTGGTATTTTATGATAAAAAGAGGTAAGAGATGATACAAATGTTGTTGTTGTATCACCCTGTACAATAACAATATCAAATTTCTCTTCATTTAAAATTTTACCGACTCCATCTAAAACGCCTTTTGTTATATGTTCAAGTGATTGTTTCTCTTCCATTATATTTAAAGAAAAATCTGGATTTATATTGAATATATTTAATAATTCATTAACCATCTCTTTATGTTGGCCTGTATTTAAAATTTTTGTATCAAAATCTTTATCTTCTTTTAACTCTTCAATCAGAGGATAGAGTTTTATAACCTCTGGTCTTGTGCCAAAAATAGTTAAAACTTTTATCAAAGTGATAACCTCTTAAGTAAAACAATAGATAGAATTGAAAATAGAATTGTAATAAAATAGAGCAAAATTATAACTTCTTTTTCCTTCATACCACTATCCATTAATTTATAATGTATATGATCCATATCTGCTTCAAAAATATTTTTTCTCTTCAGAGTTCTTCTAATTATGCTTGTAAAGGTCTCTATTATTGGAAATCCAAGTGCAATTATTGCAACAATTAATATAACTGATGTTGTCGTTTTTAAAGCACCCCATACAGCAATTTCTGCAAGTATGAATCCCAAAAGTAGTGCTCCAGAATCACCAAGATATATTTTTGCAGGAGGAAAATTGAAAATCAAAAAACCAAGACTTATGCCTGATATTGAAAAGCAAATTGTTGCGACTAAAAATTGACCTTTCAAAATTGATACAAAACCAAGAGTTATTGAAACTATAGAAACTATTCCTGATGCAAGACCATCAAGTCCATCAATTATATTTATTGCATTTGTTATACCTGTAATCCAAAGTATGGTAAATGGGATTGACAACTCTTTTAAATATAGATAACCTCCTTTAGGATTTGTTATAAAGTTCACCTTAACTCCATAGTATATCGGAATTAATGAAGCAACTATTTCAAAAAATAGTTTGACCCATGCATTTAAGTTGTATTTATCATCTATAACTCCAACAAAAAATATTATAGTTCCACCTATTAATATAGATAAAAGCTCTTTTGATGGATTTTTTGTATAAAGATATATAAAGAGAATAAGTAATGATAGGTATATTGAAAAACCACCACTTCTTGGCATAACCTTTGGAGTGATTTTTTCTTTATCTCCTCTTTTTTCATGTGGCTTATCAATAATCTTAAATTTTTTGCCAAAATAAATTGAAAGAGGAGTTAAAGAGAGGGATATGATAAGAAAAACAAAAAAATAGTATAGATTAGGTAAGAAATTTTTCATAATCTATTTTGTTCCAAAAAGTCTATCACCTGCATCTCCAAGACCTGGTAAAATATAACCATGATCATTTAATCTATCATCTATTGCTATTGTGTAGATTAATACATCTGGGTAATACTCTCTAATAAGTGATATACCTTCTGGAGCAGAGACAAGTGAGATAACATCAATATTTTCAATCTTTACATCTTTTTCAATCAATATATCAATACTTTTAACAATAGAACCACCTGTTGCAAGCATAGGGTCAAGGAGAAAAACTTTTGTTTCACTTATTGAAATAGGTAATTTTACATAATATGTAACTGGTTTTAAAGTCTCAGGATCTCTATACATACCAATATGACCAACTTTTGCATTAGGTATCAAGTTTAAAATTCCATCACACATAACAAGACCTGCTCTTAATATTGAAACAAGGGTTATTTTTGTTGATAATACATAACCTTTTGTTTTCATAAGTGGAGTTTCAACTTCAATCTCCTCAAGAGGTAAATCTCTTGTAATTTCATAAGCAATTAATGCTGAAACCTCTTTTACAAGTTCTCTGAACTCTTTTGGATTTGTATTTTTATCTCTTAGATATGTCAATTTATGTTTTATTAACGAATGTTCAAGAAGTTTTACATTTTTATAGTCCATCTATCCTCCTTTCTCTAAAAATTATATCACAACTTCTCAAGCATAATTCCTAAAATATTATCAGAATATGTTTTAATTATCTGTATAATTTTAAAATTGATTAATTTATCTTCAAAATGTTTCAGTTGTTCTTTTTCAAATTCAAATATTAGTATGCCACCTTTATTTAAGAAATTTTTAGATTCATTGATTAGAATCTTAATATGATTCAATCCATCAAAACCACTAATTAAAGCTTCTTTTGGCTCAATTTTAACATCTTTTGGAAGATTATCATATTCTAAAATTTTTATATATGGAGGATTTGAAATTATTAAATCATATTTTGATTTCAAATTTTTGAACATATCACTTTTTATAATTTCATATCTATTTTTATCGATATTAAATTTTTTTAAATTCAAAAATGTATTATAAATTGCTTTGTCACTAATATCAACAAAAGTACATTTATCTGTTAGATTATTTAGAATAAGAGATATACCAATTACTCCTGTACCACAACAGATATCAAGACTGTTTTTGAATTTACTAAATTTTTTTATGAAATTATAAACTATCTCTTCAGTTTCAAATCTTGGGATAAAAACTCCTTCATTTACAATGAACTCATAATCAAGAAAATATTTTTTGTTTGTTATATATGAAAGTGGATAACCACTTTTTCTTAAATTAAATTTTTTAATTATGTTTTCATAATCTGAATAATCAATCTTGTTCCTCAGAGAAAGATAGAACTCCTCTTTTGTGATATTTAGTGAATCTCTAATTATAATTTCACTTTCAATTTTTGAATTTAAAAGTTTACTTCCTATTAAAAAAAGCTCATTTATCTCATAATTCAAGGTTTTCAATTTTTCTCTTTTTATCCTCTTCTTTCAGAGCATTTATAAGTTCATCTAAGTTACCTTCAAGTATTTCAGCAAGATTATATAGAGATAAACCAATTCTATGATCAGTAACTCTATTTTGAGGGAAGTTATAGGTTCTTATTTTTTCACTCCTCTCTCCCCAACCTATCTGTTTTTTTCTCTCTTCGCCAACCTCCTTTTCTTTTTGTGTTTCATAGTAATCATAAAGCCTTGCTCTTAAAACTCTCAAAGCCTTTTCTTTATTTTTTAACTGTGATCTCTCATCTTGACAGGTTGCAACAAAACCAGTAGGTATATGAGTTATTCTTACTGCTGATTCAGTTTTTTGAACACATTGTCCTCCATGACCACTTGCTCTAAAAACATCAATTCTTAAATCATCAGGATTTATATCAATATCAACCTCTTCAACTTCTGGAAGAACAGCAACAGTTACTGTTGATGTATGAATTCTTCCAGAAGCCTCAGTAACTGGAACTCTTTGGACTCTATGAACACCACTTTCATATTTCAAATCTCCAAAAACATTTTTCCCTTTTATTGAAAAAATTATCTCTTTGTAACCTCCAATATCAGTTGGATGAGAATCTATAATTTCAACTTTCCATTTTCTCTTTTCAGCATAATATGAATACATTCTAAAGAGATCTGCTGCAAAAAGAGCTGCTTCTTCTCCACCTGCTGCAGCTCTAATTTCCATTATGATGTCTCTCTCATCTCTTTCATCTTTCTCAATAAGAGATGCTATTATCTTATCCATCAATTCTTTTTCAGTATTTTGTAGTTTGGTTAGTTCCTCTTTTGCAATCTCTTCCATATCAGGTTCATTTATTAATTTTTTTGTATCCTCAATCTCCTTTTTAACCTTTTTTAATTCTCTATAAAGAAGGACACTTTCCTCTATTAAAGATTTTTCTTTTAAAAGAGAGTTAAGAAGATTACTATCTTTATATGTATTTTCATTGGTAAGATGCTCTTCTATCTCATCATATTTTTTTTCAAGATCTTCTAATTTTTCTTCTATTTTCATTTTTTATCAATCCTTAAAAGTAAGAACCTTGTTTCATCTTTTATTTTACCAGAAGGATAATCTCCCCAAACTTCTTTTAATTTCAAATTTTTAAATTTTAAAAACTCTTCAACCCCTTTTGGTGTGAATGCTTTTTCAATAAAAGATTCTTTTTTATGATTTTCTAAATCAAACTCTTCAATTTTGATTGAATCACTTTTTATATCTAACTCATAAACATAAAATTTTGGAGAGATATATTCTGTTTTAACTTTAATAAAAAAGAAAAGGTTTAATACTTCTGTATAAATTTCTCCTTTCACTCTATTTTTTATAATTTCAAATGTCTTTTCAGATAAAAATGGAGAAGGAAGTATAAGGGGATTAATTATATTTTCTTCAATCCTTAAGAAATCTTCTCTTGAAATAAAATTCAAATTATTTTTATTACAAAAATCAATCCAGATATATTTCCTTTTTTCGATATTAAACATTTTTATCTATGAAATATATCAGGTTTATCAAGAACTACATGATGAGTTCTACATCTTGGTTCATATTTTTCTGATGCTCCAACCATAATTACTGAATCAAAATATGATGCAGGGTTTCCATTAATTATTCTCTGTGTTCTTGTTGCTTCATCACCACAGATAACACATATTGCTGTTAATTTATCAACCTTTTCTGCTCTTGATAAAATATATGGCATTGGACCAAAAGGTTCTCCTCTAAAATCTGTATCTAATCCTGCAACAATAACTCTCAAACCTTTATCTGCAAGAAACTCTATGACATAAATTATTCTATCATTGAAAAACTGGGCTTCATCAATCGCAACAACCTCTGTACCATCTTCAATTTTTGCTATTATTCCTTCGGGATGGTCAATACTGATTGCTTCAACTTTTGCTCCAGAATGTGAAACAACACTTCCTTCATCATATCTTGTATCAAGTGAAGATTTAAAAACCTGAACATTCTGCTTTGCAATTTTTGCTCTTTTTATTCTTCTAATCAGTTCCTCACTCTTTCCAGAGAACATACAACCAGTTATAACTTCTATCACTCCCCTTTTCATTTTTACCATCCATTCTCTTCAGGTACAATTGTTTTTAGAAAATCATTATTATTTCTTG
>JAAYUH010000040.1 GCA_012517755.1 bacterium
CATCTTTCTGGGAAAATATTATTAAATTTTTTTTTCCTTTTTCTGGTGCCCTTTCTTTCATATTATCCAAAAAATGTTAATATGGTGTCTGACACCAAAATGACATAGTTTTATACAGAAAGGAGGTGAGTTATGGTCGGCGCTCAAATCAGTATCTATCCTTTGAGAGAAAAAACATTAACTGATACACTTAATATTTTTTGGGAGGAGTTAGGAAAAAGAGGCATTAAATATGAAATTAACTCCTTTGCAACAATATTATGGGCAGAAGAAGATGAATTATTTAAATTTTTAAATGATGTATATAAAATGATGAGTTCAAAAAATATAGTAATGGTAATAACATTATCAAATGCTTGCCCAAAAGTTCCATAGTAGAAAAATAGATTAAAATTTCATATAATTCTATTAAACTATATAAAGGAGGATTTTTGAGAATTAAGTCTTATTATAGAAAAATTATTTTCTTTAGTATTATATTTATTTTTATTTCTATCTGTTTTCCTTCAAAATCTTATAGTGAAAAAAAGGATACAATTTTAGTTCTCGAAACAACAAAGCTTCCATCTTCTTTTTTAAAATTTAAAGAACTTAAAGAAAATGAGGGTTTTAATATAGAAGTTTTAAATATCAACTCTCTTAATGGGGATAAAGATGAGAGTTTGAGGGGTTATTTAAGAGAAAATTTAGAAAAAATGAGTATAAAATATCTTCTGATAGTTGGCTCTGATAAATCATTTCCTATGAAAAGATTAACTCCAAGAGGAGATAATGTTCATGATCAGTTTGATGGAGATCTTGTAGATACTCCATCTGATATTTACTTTGTCGATCCTTTTGAAGATTTTGATAAAGATAAAGATGGAAATTTTGGAGAATATCCTGATGATAATATAGAGATAGAGCCATATGTTTTAGTTGGTAGGATTCCTCTTGATAGTGAAATCTCACTCGATAAATATTTTTCATCTCTTGTGGAGTTTGAAATAAAACCTTTTAATGAAAAAAATAGTGCTTTATTAATTGGCGCTTATCTTGCTTTCAAAGGAGAAAAATGGTATGACAGGGATCTTGAAAATGAAGATGGTGCAGATTTTATGGAGAAAATAATTGACGATTTCATAATAAAAAATGGTATTTCACCTATAAGGGTTTACGAAAATGAAGGAACTTTGCCATCAGCGTATACAAATGATTTTACATTATCAAACAAAAACATTTCAAATCTTTTGAATGAAAAAACCTTCGGATTTATAAATATAAGTGCACATGGAAATCCATACTCAGTAGCGAGGATGATCTGGAACGACAATGATTCAGATTATAAGTTCAATGAAAATGAATCAAAAACTTATATTTTCTTTAATGTAGCTGATATTCCCGAAGGTTTGAAAGGTGGGGTAGTCTTTGCTTCGTCTTGTTTAACAGCATATCCTGAGAGTGAAATAAATCTTTCAAGAGAGTTTTTATCAAAAGGTGGTAGTGCCTATATTGGAGCAACAAGAATTTCATGGGGACCAACATATTGGAAAGGTCCAGAGGATGGTGGTTTACTAACAATAAATTACTTATTTGTTAAAAATTTTATAGATTCGCATCAAACAGTAGGAGAGGCTTTTTGGAATAGTATAGTCGATTATCATACAAATTATTTTGAAAATGACAAAGAAGATCCAATCGAAGCAGCACAGATGAATACATATACATTTAACCTTTTTGGAGACCCTACATTAAAATATGCTCTTGAAAATGACTCATTTTCTATATCATCTTCAAGATATTCAGAATCTTCTTTTAAAGATGATTCAATTTTTTTAAAATATAATCTATTAAAAGGTGAAGATTGTAAAAAAGATATAGATTTAGCAAAATATAATTCTTTTCAGAATGGGTTTATCTATAAAACAAAAGAAAATGGTGAGATATTTAGAATTGATGAATTGAATTATGAAAAGGAGATAAGATTGATTGAAAGTGATGATATTTCCTATCTTTTCAAAAAAGAGTATGAGGAAAAAATTGAACTTATATATTTTGGGAAAGAAAGAGATATTATTTTGAAACTCTCTGATAACTTAGAACCAGAAAAAGCAAAATATTATGATAAATACAGAAATATAGCAATTTTCAAAGTAAGAGATGGGGATTCAATAATCTTTAAAAAGATTGATAAGGAAGAATATTTTATAGATTCAAATTCTCAAAATATTATTATATATAGAGATAAAAAATTTGATTATAATGGAGATGAATTTGTCAATAAAAAAGATTTTTATATTTTTTCAAAACATTTCGGATTAGATGAAAAAAGTAAACTTTTTTCAGACAATTTTGATATTTTTTCAGATAATAAAGTTGATGGTTTGGATTTAATCTATTTATCAAATAAAGATGGAGATGTCATTAAATAGGAGGAATGATGAAAGATTTAGATATTATAAAAAAGATTGGGAAAATTTTTGGGACTATAAAATCAGAGGAGAGGAATAAATATTTAAATCTTGAATTTATTTATGATTCATTTAAAAATATTGATGGAGTTTTTTTATGGGAAGATAAATCAGATTATTATTTAATATATTTTCTTTCTAAAGAAGCAGTTTTCAAAATATATTATGAAAATGGAAATAAAATAGTTGGTGATGAGGGTGAGAAAAAATTCTTATCAAACAATGAAGGCAATATATATTTTTATAAAATAGACAGAAAAGCCATTATACCAATTCTATCTTTATACTTTGGAGAGAAGCTTTATAAAGACCTTGATGCAAAAGTTATTGATTTTTCACAATTTATTGAATCTATAGCTGAAAAGAGATTAACTGGAATTCTAAAAATATCAAACAATTTGTCTGATTTTATTATTTTATATGATGGAATGATTGAGGATGTTAAATATGGAGAAATAATTCTTGAATCACCTATATCAGTTGAAAGTGAATCGATGTCTATTGTATCATTTGCAAAATTAATTATGATGGAAAATTCTTCAATAACTCTTCAAACTATTGATAAAGATAGAAAATTTGAACCTGTTAAATTATCATTTTTGAAATACGACCTTGAGAAGATAAAAAGTGAAATCAAAGAGATTTCAAAAAAAATATTAAAAGATAGAATAAAAAAAGTTGACGAGATAATAGATTCTATTAATTCAAAAGATGATATTTATAAGTCATTAGAAAAGATTAAAAGTTATGTAATACCTTTATATAATAAAAAAATATATTCTGATATTGAGAGTGAAGTAAAAAAATTAATTGAACAATGAACAACTTTCATAGTATAATTTTAGGAATAGTACAGGGCTTAACTGAATTTTTACCAATTTCATCATCAGGCCATCTCTTACTTTTTTCAAAAATATTAAACATTGAACCGCCTTCAATTCTTTTTGATTTAATTTTACATCTTGGGACACTTATTGCTGTTTTAATATATTTCAGAAAATTTATAATCCAAAATATAAAAAATTATAAATTGATTTTTCTAATAATACTATCTACTCTTATAACTGGCATTTTATATTTAATTTTTAATTCATATTTTGAAAAAAGTTTTGAAGAATTCTCATATCTTCCATTCTTTTTTATGATAACCTCATTTTTTCTTCTTTTCTTTTATCTTAAAAACAAGAGAACAAAAACTTTAAATAGTATATCATTTTATGATGCAATAATAATTGGTTTGTTTCAAGGCATAGCTATTTTACCTGGAATTTCAAGAAGTGGTTTTACATTTATATCATCTCTTCTTGTTGGTATGAAAGAGGAAGATGCTTTTAAATACTCTTTTCTTCTATCAATACCAGCAATTCTTCTATCTTTTTTATATAAAACATATGAATATATAAAAAACCCGTTTCCAATGAACTCTTCAAATTTAATTTTAGGTTGCCTATTTTCCTTTATTTTTGGCGCTCTATCTATTAACCTTTTTTATAGATTTGTAAAGATTAGAAAATTCATCTATTTTTCAATTTATTTATTTGTTCTTGGATTGATTTTAATTATAATCATTTTTTAGAATTTAAAATAAAGGTATAATAATTATAAAGAGATATTAATATTGGCAATTAATTTGATTTATAAATAAGGAGGTGAAATAATGAAAGAATTATTGCTTATTCCAGGTCCAACACCTGTAAATGAAGAGGTCTTAAAAGAGATCGCAAAACAACCAATATCACATGTAAGTAAAGTTTTTGCGGGTTATATAGAAAAATCAATTGAATATCTTAAAGAGATTTTTGGTACCAAAAATGGCTCTATCTTTATAATTCCTGGTTCTGGAACAATTGCAATGGAGATAGCATTAAAAAATTTGTTAGGTAAAAATGAAAAAGCATTAGTCCTATCTCATGGATTTTTTGGTGATAGATTTTTAGAGATACTTGATGAAGATGGTTTCCAATTTGATTTTATCCAGAGTAAATGGGGTGAGATTATAGATTTAAATTTAATCAATGATAAGTTAAAAAAAGAACATTATGAGGTTGTAACAATTACACATGTTGATACTTCAACTGGAATTCTTGCACCAGTCAATGATTATATGAGAGTTATTAAAGAAGTTTCGCCCGATTCTCTTATTATACTTGATGGAGTTTGTGCAACTGCTGGAGTTGAAGAAAAGATGGATGAATGGGGGATTGATATTATTTTAACTGGGTCTCAGAAAGCTTTATCAGTTCCACCAGGCCTTGCAATTTTGGCAGTTTCAGAGAGAGGTCTAAATAAGAGAAAATCTTTAGGGAAAATTGGATACTATTATGGAGACCTTTTAAGATGGAAAATAAGTATGGATGATCCAACAAAATATTTTGCAACTCATAACACTAATTATGTTTTTGGTCTTAAAAAATCTCTTGAAATTATTTTATCTGAGGGTCTTAAAAAAAGATATAAAAGACATTTTGAAAATGCTAATTATATAAGAGAAAAAATGGAAAATATAGGGTTTAAGGTTTTCGGAGATAAAAATTATCTTGCTCCAACACTTTCTATTTTTCTATATCCAGAAGGTATCGATGATGAAAAATTTAGAAAAGATTTGAGTGATAAAGGAGTAACTGTTGCAAGTGGATTAAAGGATTTAAAAGGTAAATGTTTTAGAATGGGTCATATGGGAGAGGTTAAAAAAGAGGAGCTTGATTATGCATTTGAAGCCATCTCTTCTCTTATTACTTAGTGTACAAGGAGACAGTCTCCTTGTACACTAATGGGAGATGAGAGATGGCTTCGTTATGTTGGGAAGGGGGAGGGGCTAAAGGTGCATTCGGAGTTAAATTTCTATTTGAACTTAAAAATTATTATAAAGAATTAAATTTTAAAGCTCTTTCAGGTTCATCTGTTGGTGGAATTAACATTATTCCACTCTCTTTTGGTGGTTTTGAATATCTCTATTCAATGTGGATTGAGATTAAAGAGTATGGAAATTTTATATATTATGAGCCATTAAAATTAAAATATAATATTAAAAATTTAAATAAACTCATTGATGAAGTAATTAAAGAACAAGACCTATTTCAAAAATTCATGAAAAGTGATTCTCTTACATTGATTGTTTCAATAATTAAAGATAATGGGCCACTCATCTTCACAAACAAAGATATATTTATAAAAGATGTAAAATTTAAAAAAATCGAAAATGAAGAAGATTTAAAACATGCAATTTTCGGAACAAGCGCAATACCAAAAATATTTCCTGAAGTGAAATATAATGGTATGACTCTTCTTGATGGAGGAGTTAAATACACACTTCCATTAAATTTTTTAATCGAAGGTTCAAAAGATGATAAAATTTTGGCTATCATCCATGAGCCATTGAAAAAATATAAAATAAATCCACTCTATTTTTTGATTTCTCCAATAAACTATATTGTTGAAAAATACACTCAAAATTTAACATTTAAAGAGATAGATAAATTTGAAACTATTGATGAAAATATTTTTAGATACAGAAATAGAATGATTTTTTTAATTTATCCTGAAAACAGGTTACCTTTTGCTCTTGATTTTTCCTCAAAGGCAATTGAAAAAAATTTTATTGAAGCTGAAAAAGTTTTTGATAAAATCAAGGACAAATTATTAGATTTTTTGAAATTTTGAAATTATTATCATTTTAATTATAATTAAATTAAGGAGGTTTTTATGAAATTAAAAGGAAAAAGAATAGCGATATTTGTTGAAAAACTTTACAATGAATTTGAGTTTTGGTATCCATACTACAGATTTAAAGAAGAAGGAGCAGAGGTAAAAGTAGTTGCACCAAATATTGAAGTTTATTATGGAAAAAATGGTGGACTCCCAGTAAAACCTGATTTAACAAGCAAAGAAATAGACACAAAAGATTTCGACGCTGTTTTTATTCCTGGTGGATATTGCCCTGACCATTTAAGAACACACAAATCAGTTACAGATTTTGTAAGAAAAATGTATGAAGAGGGGAAAGTTGTTGCATCAATATGTCATGGTGCTTGGGTACTTGTTTCAGCTAAGATTACAAAAGGGAAGAAAATAACTTCAACTATTTCAATAAAAGATGATGTTATAAATTCTGGTGCTGAATTTATTGATAAAGAGGTTGTGATTGATGGAAATATAATCACTTCAAGGACTCCAGATGATCTTCCTTTTATGCTTCCAGAAATAATTAAGAAACTATCATCTTAAATTTATTAAAAAGATTTGAAGAAAAAAATTGATTTTAGACCTTTCTTAATAATTTTTTTTGTTGTATTAATAATCTATGGGATTTTTAATAAAGAGTATCTTGAAGTTTTTAAAAATGCTGTTTTAATTTGTTTTTCTTGTATAGGTATAGATTGATATTTTTTTATAATTTTGAAAAAAATTAAAAATTTATTCACAAATAGATTAAGAGTTCTAACACAAACTATCTTTACAATTTTTTTTAACCTCCCCTTTTTATCTAACATTTTAAAAAGAGTGCCTATGCCAGTTTTACATTGCTATTCCTGTCCACTTGCAACTGGCGCATGTCCAGTTGGAACAATACAGCATTTAATTGTTGTAAGAGATATTCCATTTTATACTTTTGGTTTTATTTCCTTAATCTATATTTTTTTAGGAAAACTCTCCTGTGGTTTTATGTGTCCTTTTGGTTTTTTCCAAGATTTGCTTTTTAAAATAAAGACAAAATTTAAGATAAAGCCAAAGATTCCTTATCTTTTCTGGGCAAAATATGGATTTTTAATCATTTTAGTTATTATTGGACCATTAATAACAAGTGAAACTCTTTTTTGTAAAATATGTCCTGCTGGAACTTTAACCGCTGGTATTCCACAAGTTATAATAAATCCATCTTTAAGAAGCTTAATAGGTCCATTATATATTTCTAAAATTTTAGTTTTAATTTTTTTAACAATATGGTTTATTTTTGAAGAGAGACCATTCTGTCACTATTTTTGTCCACTTGGTGGATATATAGGAATTTTTAATAAAATATCATACATAACGATAAAAGTTGATTTAAAAAAATGCATAGAGTGCTATAAATGTGAAAAGGTTTGTCCATTCAATATTATAACCTTTAAAGATCCAAACAACATAAACTGTATAAGATGTGGAAAATGTATTGAAGTTTGCCCAACAGATGCTTTGTCTCTCAATATATTGAAAAATTATCCTCTTCCCAATATTAAAGAAAAAAATTAATATATCATAAGGGTTAGGCCTTACATTAACACATCTGTTTTATATTTAAAAATCTAACCCCAGATTGTTTGACTCTTATATTGTATCTGGGAGGGAGAAGAATGAAATGATTTCAAAGATTCTACCAATCAGTCCAACAATTCCTCCAACAAAAATAATCAATAGTATATTTCCAATAAAAATAAGTAGACCTGCGGTTCTGAAAGTATTAATTTTAGTTGATTCACCAGTTTTTGAAAGTGCTTGATAATAAAAATAGGAACCAATTATTGCTATTATCCAACCAATAATAAAAAGAATTATTGCAAGAGCAAAACCGCTTCCACCTTTTATCAATGAGAAAATACCAAAAAATGTTGCTCCTCCACCAAAAGCAAAGAAAATGACACTTACAATTGAAAAAATTATTGCTTTAGTAAAATCTGAAAGAATTTCAGTTCTTGCAACTGCCTCAGAAATTTTCTTTATTGATAGATAAAGTAAAATTAGACCAACTATTGATAGTACCCAACCAATAGTTGGAATAAATCCCAAAAGTGTTAGAATCGAACCGACTCCTCCCATAATCTTCGCTTGTTTAATATCCATCTTTTACCTCCATAATAAAAATTTATTTAAAAAAGTGAAATAAAATTTTCACCAGATACCCTTGCTCCTTTAAGGGTTTCTCCGCATTTACATTTTTCTCTTTTATCTGGTATATCTTTAATTATATTTATTATTAAAGTTTTAAGTTTTTCTAAATTCTCATTGAAAATCTTTGTAACCATTTCATGCGAAACTGGTTCAACACTTCCTTCGCTAACAACTCCAACATCATAATCAGTAACAACTGATATATTTAAAAAACACATCTCAAGTTCTCTTGCCAAAACTACTTCTGGATATTGAGTCATATTTATAACATCCCATCCCATTGATGTGAACCATTTGCTTTCAGAAATTGTTGAAAATCGTGGTCCTTCAATTACAACTACTGTTCCTTTTTCGTGATGAGAATATCCAAGTTTTTTTAAATTATTTACTGCAATTTGCATTAATTCAGGACAATATGGCTCTGCCATTCCTATATGTGTTGTTATTGGACCATCATAGAAAGTTGAAACTCTTCCAGAGGTTCTATCAACAAATTGGTCGCAGATAACAAAATCTCCAACTTTTATATGCGATTGAAGACTTCCACAAGCATTAGGTGAAATTATTCTTTCAACTCCCAATTTTTTCATTGCCCATAAGTTTGCTCTATATGGAATTTTATGAGGTGGATATTCATGGTTTTTTCCATGCCTTGGTAGAAAAGCAACCTTTTTCCCATCAATTTCAGCAATAGAAATTGAAGATGATGTAGAACCATACGGAGTTTCAACTACAACCTCTTCCATATTATCAAAAAATTTATAAAAACCTGTACCACCAAAAATACCAATAGATGCTTTATCCATAAAACCTCCTTATATACTGTATAAGAAAATTATAACAAATTATTTATCTAATTCATAACTACTATATTTCTTAAAAATTAATTTAAAGATTAGGGACCTTTGCTTCTCCATATTTATAAATATTTATTGTATACATTAATTCACTCTCTTTTGCATTGTAATTAAAAATTACTCTTGATGGATAATTTTTATAATCTCCTTTATTTATAATCCATATTTGATATTCTAATTGAATCTCTCCTTTGTCCATTTCTATTGTTTTGCCTTTTATGACATATTTTGTCGTAATATAATTATTGACATTTTCATCACCTATTTTATCAACTGAATATGAAATCTCTCCTTCAGGTGTTTTAACACTGTAATTAAAATCCTCTCTGACATTATCAACTATATCTTTAGCTAAAGACCAAAAACTTTCTGATATACTTTCAACCTGCTCTTTTGGTAATTCATGCCATTCCTCTTCCTCATAACGAATTTTAGCCTTATCTCCATCTATTAATAGTTCAGTAGTGATTTTTTCTGTTTTTAAATCGATAACCTTCAAATACTCTTTTTTTCCATAATTTTCTCTTATTATTTCAATTTTTTGCTTTTCTGAATCATTCTGAGTTTTGTATTCAATAATCATCTCGAAACTATCAATATCTGAAAAATCTTTGATCTCTTCAAAAGCAATCTTTTCTTTTAAAGTTATTTTTATCTCCTGTTTTTTTCCTTCAGAAATCAAAATGTTTTCACTACTATCTGAAAAACCATATTTAGATGCAATTAAAGTGTATGTTCCTTCTTCAACTTGAGAGAAAGTAAATTTTCCGTTTTCATCTGTTTTTCCTGTCTTTCCATCAAGAGTAAGGTTAACATCCTTTAAAGGGCTGTTTTTACTATCAAAGACAGTTACATTAATATCATTTTTTATAACCTTTTTACCACAACTTAAGATAGAAAATGAAAATAAAAAGATTAAAGTTATTAAAATTAACTTTTTCATCTCTCTCCTCCTCTAAAAATTTTTAAAATATTTAAAAAGTTACAATAATTTTATAGTATTCTTATTTTAAAATGAGAGATTAATAAGATACAAAATTTCTCCCTTTAAGAGTTATTGATCTTACAATTCTTTTATCATAATCAACATCACTGGGTGTAACAGTAGCTTTAAGAGAGATTACATCTTCAAGTGGACCGCCAATTATCTTTTTCCCGAGAATTTCTTGAACCTGAAAAATTCCAGATGAGTTACTCATCTCAATAACAATTTCTATTGCTTTTTCTTCTCCTTTTAATATTAAGACCCTCTCTATTGATAAAGCTGAAATTGTATGAATTGATAAACTACCAAGATCATATGCCTTTCTTCCTCTTCCTTTTGTCATATCTGTGGCATCTCCAATTCCAATTAGTGCTGCCTCAATTATGAAATCTGGAATATCAGCATCATGAGCATAAATAGAGTTCAAAATAAAACCTCTTACTTCAGTTCTATTTTCAATATCTGAATAAAAGTTTGGAAGTATTCTATTTAGAATTGGTATTGCAAGATATGTAGAATGTAAAGGATGATCTTCCCTGTAAATTTGGTTTCCAATGTCATGCAAAAGTGCTCCTGCCATTACAATTAAATGTTCATCATCTTCATCTCCTCCACCCTCTTCTATAAAATCTGGCTTTATACCCTTTTCAAGAAGAATATCAAGCATTTTCAGAGCAGATGCACATACAATTTTTGCATGAACCTCACCATGATCGTTATATCTTAATTTTTTAACAGCAATGAAATTTGATAAATCCCAATCAGCTCTTACTTCTGGATCATTAATTAAAAGATTAAACATTTTTTTTGCTTTTGGATAATTATTTAATGATTCTTCAATATAATTCAAAGATTCAGTTTCAAGAAAGTCATAACTTTCTGGAATTTCAACCTCAATACCAAAATTTTTTAAACTTTTACTTTTAAATTTTTCATCCATTTTTTAATTCTCCTTTCTTTTTTATTCGAACAAACCTCTTGCATCAATTTTTATTTTTTCTATTATCTCACTCTCCTTTATAAAATAAAAGTAATCAAAATTATTTATTACAAGACAAGAATGAACAGGAATAATTGTTATTTTTTCACCGATTTTTATTTTAGAATCTTCATTTATTCTTACCCAACCATGCTCTTCTGATAGATTATAAATTTTTGCATTAGGATGTTCCAAAATATATCCATACACTTTTTCATCACCTTCCAAAATATAATCAAGACTTAACACTTTACTTCCAGCATCTATTAAAACTCTGTCTTTTTCTGGTCTACTTATAACTTGAGAAATTACAAAAAGGGAAACTCTATCTAATTTAGTAACTCCCAATTTAACCTGCTTATAATCATAAAAAACATAATTTCCTGGTCTAATCTCTGTTATTCCATCAATTTTTCCCCCTATAAAGGCAGATGGAGTTGAACCAATGCTCACAGTTTCACATTTAATATTATTTTCTTCAAGAATTTTTTTTGCTTTTAAAACCTCATTTGTTTCATTATAAGAAAACTCCTCTCTTTGCTCTTTATTTTTCGATGAATATACCTGACCTCCATGCGTAAAAACTCCCTCAAAAATTATATTTGGATATTTTTCAATTTCTCTATAAATTTTTAAAACATCTTCTGCTTTTACTCCACATCTATGGTGACCTGAATCTATTTCAATTCTCACATATATTTTTTCTTTTTTAAAAACTTCACTTAAATTTCTTATTCCCTCTAAGGAATCAACTGCTAAAATTAGTTTATTTAAAATTTTTGAAAGTTTTTTTGCTCTTTCCAACTTAATACAATCAATTAATTCGCTTGAAATAAATATGTCATCAAATCCATTCTCACTAAAAACTTCAGTTTCTGATAATTTAGCACATTGAATTCCAGTTATTCCATATTTTTGCTGAATCTTTGCTATTTCAACTGATTTGTGAGTTTTTATCATTGGTCTTAAATTTTTTCCATAAACTTTTGCAAAATTTGACATCTCTTCTATATTTTTTATCAATTTTTCATAATCAACTAAAACATTTGGTGTTGATATATCAATTATTTTCATAAAAAAATTATAACATTTTAATTTATTGATTATTTTTATAATTTTAATTAAATTTAATTATTTTTTGTTTACAAAAATAGACAAACTATTTTATTGGCTTTATTGCATTGTGAAATTTAAGCCAAAATGCAAATTTCAAGACCTGACCCTATAAATTATTTCTTTTCTAAAAGTTCTTTAACCTCCTCCTTTCCATTTTTAAATTCCTTTTCCCCTTCTTTATCTTTCATAAGTAATAAAGTTAAAAACTCTCCAACATGAGTTTTCTCTTCTTTTGCAATGTCAAGAAAAACCTTTTTAAGTGAGGAATCTTTAGTTATTGATGCGAGTTGCTCGTAAAGATTTATCGCATCAAGTTCTGCAATTACACCAACCCTTAAGATTTCATTATCTAAATCTTCTTTACTGACATTTTCTAACTTAAATGGAATATTTGATAACATTGTTCACCTCCAAAATATAAATTTATATTTTTATTATATAATTTTTTTGAAAAAGGTAAATTGTAAAATTAAAAAAGATAATTTAAATTGTATGACCTTTTTAGCACTATAAGTGAATATAGATTTGCAACAACAAATAGTTGACATAGAAAAAATTCTTATTATACTTTAAATTTAATTTTAGGAGGTTGATAAAATGGAAAAGAAAGATATTTTAGATTTAGTAAAAGAAAAAAATGTGGTTTTTATAAGGTTACAGTTTACTGATATACTTAGTATTCCAAAAAATGTAGAAATACCAGTTGCAGAACTTGAAAGTGCTTTAGATAATGGAATTCTTTTTGATGGTTCATCTATTGAAGGCTTTGTAAGAATTCAAGAATCAGATATGCTACTTCTTCCTGATCCAGATACATTTACCATACTCCCCTGGACAATAGATGGGGGTGTAGTTGGTAGGTTTATTTGTGATGTTTTAAATCCTGATGGAACACCATTTTTAGGAGATCCAAGATATATTTTAAAAAGAGAACTAAAAAAGGTTAAAGATGAATTTGGATATGTTTTTAATACTGGTCCAGAAGCAGAATTCTTCCTTTTCAAAAGAGACGCAAATGGAAGACCTACAACAATAACTCATGATCATGGAAGTTACTTTGATTTATTACCAATAGATTTAGGTGAAAAAGTTAGA
>JAAYUH010000041.1 GCA_012517755.1 bacterium
CCTGTTTTCACGGGAATGACAAAATAAAGGAATTACAGATAAAAAACTGGTTTCGCGTTTTCACGGGAATGACAAAATGAAAACACTGGATTCCTGTTTTTACGAGAATGACAAAATAGAAGCGTTTTCACGGGAATGACAAAATAGAAGCGTTTTCACGGGAATGACAAAATAGAAGCGTTTTCACGGGAATGACATAATGAAAATATTGAACTCCCATTTTTCTCGCTTTCGCGGGGATAGGAATGAAAAAATAGAAGGTTTTTCAGCAATCTCAATAAACATAATTGTGAAAGATCTCATTTAGATTTTGAATTAATACAAAAAGGAACCTTTAAGGATCCATATCTATACGGTTGTTATTTTATCCAGGATCCGAGAGGAGATAGTTATTGTGGAAACGGGTGTCATACTTCGCCTCTATGCCTATGATGTATCTTCTATGTTTCCTTTTTAATTATGGTTGAATAAACTATAATTATTAAACAAACATTTTATTCTCTATAATAGATTGTAATAGTATAATAATAAATTAACTAAAATTTTATAAAAAATATTTGATGAATTTAGTTTTTGAATAAAATTTCTATATTTATACAAGTGATTGAATGTTGTGATAAATTATGTTAATATTTTATCTTGAATTTATATTATTTTTCTGATATAAATTTTTAGTTTAAAAGAATTTTCTTTAGGAGGTAGAAGGTGTTAGCTATTGTAGAAGTTGGTGGAAAACAATATTTAGTAAAAGAAGGAGATACAATTAGAGTAGAAAAAATAAAAGGAGATATCGGCAGTGATTTTACAATAAATAATGTTCTTTTTTTAAAAAATGATGGTGATATCTCCTTGGGCAGACCATATTTAAAAGATGCAAAAGTTTTATGTAAAATATCCAATCAGATAAGAGAGAAAAAGATTAAAGTGTTTTTTTATCATGCAAAGACAACTCACAAAAGAATGCTTGGTCATAGACAACCAAAAACGATTTTAAAAGTTGAAAAAATTGAGTTAGGAGGTCAATATGGGTCGTAAAAAAGGTGGTGGAAAAGCTAAAAACGGAAGAGATTCAAATCCTAAATATTTAGGAGTTAAAACTTTTGAAGGAGAATTTGTAAAACCTGGTTATATTATTGTTAGACAAAGAGGAACAAAAATTCATCCAGGTATTAATACATCAATGGGTAATGATTATACGATATTTTCACTAACTGAAGGTTATATAAAATTTGAAAAATATAGAGGGAAAAAAAGAGTAAGTGTATACTCTCAAAAACTATAATAAAAAATATTCTTTTGATTTAGCAGAAATTTATTGTAAAGCTGGGGATGGAGGAGATGGAATTATAGCCTTTAGAAGAGAAAAATATGTACCTATGGGTGGTCCATCAGGTGGTGATGGTGGCAAAGGTGGAAATATAATTCTAAAAGTAAATAGAAATTTGAACACTCTCACAAAATTTAAATATAATAACATATTTAAAGCAGAAGATGGGAAAAATGGTCAGGGTGATAATAAAAAAGGGAAAGATGGAAAAAATTTATATATAGAAGTTCCACCTGGGATTTTAGTTTGGGATTGTGAAACTAAAGAATTGATATGTGATTTAACTGAAGATAATGAAGAGTTTATTCTCTGTAAAGGTGGTAGAGGAGGAAGAGGTAACAGTAGTTTTAAAACTCCAACAGATAGAGCTCCAAGAATTAGAGAACTTGGAGAAAAGGGTAAAGAGAGAAGAGTTATCTTAGAATTAAAAATAATAGGTGATGGTGCTCTTGTAGGTTATCCAAATGCTGGTAAATCAACAATTCTAACTAAAATCAGTAATGCTAAACCTAAAATAGAACCATATCCATTTACAACTTTAACACCTGTGATTGGTGAGGTGAGAATAGATGATAAAAGAAGCATAACAATTGTTGATATACCCGGAATAATAGATGGTGCATCATTAGGTAAAGGTCTTGGTTTAGAATTTTTAAGGCACATCCAAAGAACATATTTTCTTATTTTTGTTATTGATATTTCTATTGATGCAGAATCAGCTATAAAGCAGTTTGAAAGTTTAATCAATGAAATTGCAAATTATGATAAAGAGATTTTGAATAAATATTATTTTGTAATTTTGAATAAAATAGATTTAGAAACACAGAATATGGAAGAGATTGAAAAATATTTCAAAGATAAAAATATTGATTTCATAAAAATTTCAGCATTAAAAGATATCAATATTGATAAGTTGTTTGAAAAATTAAAAAATATTGATATTAAAAGAGAAACTCAGAAAATATCTATTCCAAAGAGATATAAAATTGAAGAGAAAAAAAATAAGGAATTGATAATTAAAAAAGAAGGAAATAAATTTATTGTTGAAAATGAAAAACTTGGGAGATTAATAAAAGGTTTAGACCTTGATTCGAGATATGGTGTTGAAAAACTTCAAAAAATATCGAAAGAGTTTGATGTTGAAAAGATGTTAAAAGAAAAAGGAATTAAAAATGGTGATATAGTTATAATTGAAGGAGTTGAATTTAAATATTATGAGTAAAGAATCTATTGGAATTATGGGTGGTTCTTTTAATCCAATACATATTGGACATCTTGTAATAGCAGAGGAAGCAAGAGTTAAATTTTCTCTGTCTAAAGTTATATTTGTTCCTGTTGGAATTCCTGGTTATAGAAAAAAAATTAAACTCCTTGATCCAGAAAGAAGGTTTGTTATGACTCTTCTTGCTACAACCTCTAACCCACATTTTTTTGTTTCAAGAATAGAAATTGATAGAAAGGGTAAATGTTATACATATGATACTATAGTTGAATTAAGAAAAATTTACCCAGAGGATAAATACAATATATTTTTTATAACTGGTGCTGATGCTGTTCTTAGTATTCTTACATGGAAAAATCCAAAAGAACTTCTTTCAATGTGCTATTTTATTGCCGCCACAAGACCTGGTTATAATTTAAAAAAATTGAATGATAAATTGAAAAAAATATGTTTGGATTGTGAAACAAGAGTTTTTCCAATACAGGTACCTGAACTTTCTATTTCATCAACAATGATTAGAGAGAGGATTATAAAAAATGAACCAATAAAATATTTAGTTCCTAAGGAGGTGGAAGATTATATTTATAAAAACGAACTTTATAAAGAAGAAGATCCATGGGAAGAACAAAGCAAAATAGAGTATTAAAATTAATATATGAATCAATAAAAGAAAAAAAGGGAGATGAAATTTTGTGTCTTGATGTAAGAAAAAATACCTATCTTTTTGATTATCTTTTTATCTGTTCTGTTGATAGTGATATTCAAGCTCGAGCAGTTGTTGATAATATTTATACAAAATTGAAAAGTGAGTTTAAAAGAAAACCAAACAGTATTGATGGAGAAGACAAAGGCAGTTGGGTTGTTATGGATTATGGTGACATCGTAATTCATATTTTCAATAGTATTAAAAGAATGTTTTATAATCTTGAAAATATATGGATAGATTCAAAAGTAATGGATTTAGAAGATTAACCTATTTTTTTATTTTATCTATAATAGTTTTTCTATCTCTTTCCTGCTCAAATTATAAAAAAATTAAAATTGAAATTGTAGATTCAAATAATGTAAAGTTAGATAATTATGAAATTTCAATTGTTGGATATCTTGATAAAAAAATAGAAAATGGCGAGGAGTTAGTTTTAAATTTAAAAAAACAGGAGTATTTAATTAGAGTCTTTAAAGATAACTATTTTCCATATCAAGAGACATTTGATATTAATAATTTAAATGAAATTGTCATAAAGATTAGAAATATAAATGAAGGAATTGAAGAGATAAATCAAAAATTGTTTATTGAACTTGAAAATTTGAAAAGTTATTATGTTGATTTTTCTGGTAAGATTGATAATGAAGATATAAGTTTTAATGCTTTCTTTGATTTTAACAACAACACAATAAGGGTAAATTCAAAATTTTTGAATAAGGAAATTGTTATAAACAAAATTGATTCGAAATATTTTTATAACAACAATGATTTACCAGAGGAAACTCAAAAATATTTTGGAGAGATAGTTAAAATAATAGAAGATTCTCTCATCTTTATTAAAGACCTTCCATTAAAAATTGAAAATAAAAATTATAAATCTTCAAATGGAAATATAATGGTTGAATTTGAGGATAAGAATGTTAATTTAGAAATTTATGGTTTTGTGATTCTTGATGGTTTTAACCTTAGTTTTAAAAATGAATCATTGCATATAAAAACAGTAGATGAAATGAAAAGAGAAAGTGAAATATATTTATATTTTTATATTAAATAGATGAATGAAATCTTATTACCAGAATTAGAAGATATTGATTTCTCAATTTTTAAATCAATAAAAAATAGAAAATCAGTAAGAGATTACAAAAAACTACCTTTTACATTAAAAGAAGTATCATATCTTTTATGGTCTGCCAAATCTATCCCTTCTGCTGGAGGATTATATCCTTTAAAATTTTATCTATTTTCAAAAAATGTTATAGATTTGGATATAGGTTTGTATAAATATGAATATAATCAAAATAAATTAATAAAAATTTTTGATAAGGATGTATCAAATGAAA
>JAAYUH010000042.1 GCA_012517755.1 bacterium
GGGAAAATATCATTTTGATGGTCACAGAAATTGTGGCGTATCAATGAGTCCTGAAGAATCAATAAAAATTAAGAATATATGTCCTAATTGTCATAAACCAATGACTCTTGGTGTTTTACATAGAGTTTATGACTTGAAAGACAGAGATAAAATAAATAGTGATAATTTTATTCCTTACAAGAGTGTCATTCCCCTTATGGAGATAATATCACAGGCATTAGAAAAAAATGAAAATTCAAAAGTTGTTCAAGATGAGTATTCAAAAATTATTGGTAAATTTGATAATGAATTTAATGTTTTAATATTTTTGCCGATTGATGAAATGAAAGGAAAAATGGATGATAGAATTTTAAAACTAATTAAAAATATGAGAGAGGGTAAAGTAATAACAAAACCTGGGTTTGATGGAGAGTTTGGAAAAATTGAAGTTGTTTTTGAAAAAGAAGAGGAAAAGCCACCCTCTCTTTTTTAATTTTTAATAAATTATCTTGTTTTAATTACTCTTCGCCCCATATTTTATATTCAATAACTTTATCCAAATTAAGTTCAGGTAGTTTTATATAAAAAGAAAAAGAATCTAAAACTGCTTTTAAAGGTATAAGACCGACAAGTTCACTTTCTTTAATATATGTTCCATATTTTTCAGCCTCCATTTTTACAATTTCATAAACTCTATATAAAGGTAATTTTTTGAAATTCAGAATATTCATCGAAACCTGTGCGCAATTTTTATCTTCAAGATAAAAACCTCTTGCCTGTAAATACATTAAACCACCCGAGGATTCTCTTATTGATTTTGCAATTTTCTCTGCAATTGAAACATCTGGAGTTGCGAGATTAATATTGTATGCTATCAAAAATTCCCTTACCCCTATAACAGTTGCTCCAGCAGTTGAATGAGGAATGGGATTTCCAATATCTGGATGCCAATTAGGTTCTTTCATCTTCTCCACCAACCCTTCAAATTCTCCTTTTCTTATGTTTGGTAATTTTCTTCTCTCTTCATTTGCAGCAGAATCAGCATAAAAATAGACAGGAACATTAAGTTCATTCCAGATTCTTTCGCCAAGAAGTTTAACATAATTATTTAACTCATTTTTTGTAATTCCGCTTATAGGAATTAGAGGTATAACATCAACAGCCCCTATTCTTGGATGCTCTCCTTTATGTTTGTTTAAATCAATAAGTTCGACTGCTTTTTTTGTAAAATAGAAAAGACCTTCAACAACATCATCTACATTACCTACAATTGTAACAACTGTCCTATTATGACTTTCATCAGAAGATACTTCAAGTATCTTAATATTTTTAAATTTTTTAAACTCATTAACAATTTCTTCTATAACATCTTTATCTCTTCCTTCACTAATATTAGGGACACTTTCAACAAGTTTTTTCATATATCCTCCTATTTTTTATCTTATCATATTTTATCTTGATATACTTTAATTATGAAAGGAATATCATTTTTTAAGAGAAAAATTAATAATGCAGTTGTACTTTTAGGAGGTGGTGCAAGAGGTCTTGCACATATAGGATTTTTACAATCCTTAAAAGAAAATAAAATAAAAATAGATTTAATATGTGGGACATCAATGGGAGGTATTGTTGGAGGATTATATGCTTATGGATATGAGCCAGAAAAACTTCAAGAGATGGTTATGAACTTTGATTATAAATCTTTTATGAGTGGACTAAAAATTCCTTTTAATGTAAAAATAAAAAGTATCTTTGAATTATTAATTTTAACATCATATTCAAAGTTAACTAAAAAAGATGAAGAAGACAAAATTGAAAATGTTTTAAAATCATTAACAAATGAGACAAATATTGAAAATTTAAAAACAAAATTTTTCTGTGTTGCAGCAGATTTGTTAAGTGGAAAAGAGGTTATTTTTGATAAAGGACCACTATATAAAGCTTTGAGAGCAACAATGTCTTATCCATTTGTTTTTGAACCAGTTTATTATAATAAAATGCTTCTTGTAGATGGTGGTTTTTTGGATAATGCTCCAGTTTTAGTCGCAAGAGATTATGGTGCTCAGAAAATTCTTGCAGTTGATATACATATTCCAATAAAAAGAGAAAGCAAGGATAAACTTCAAAATGATTTTAATAAATTAAAAAGGATTTTTGCAATGACAACTGAAAAACTTCTTGAGATTAATTTGTCAAAAGCAGATTATGTCTTAAAAATAGATGTACAAAGAGATACATTTGATTTTTCTGAACCATCTGAAATAATAAAAATTGGTAAAGATAAAACTGATGAAAAAATTTCAGAGATTAAGAAAATTTTATCTTAATTATTAAGGAGAGATTTTCTTAATCTCATTTATTATCTCCTCTATCCTCTCAAGTTCTTTACCTGCTAATGAATAGTTACCTTCACCACTATATTTTTTGTAGTTTGATAATGATTCAGAAAGAAGAGATAAAAGTTCATTCAAATTTTTCTCTTCTATCACGATTTTTCCCTTTATCAATTCATTAATTGCACTTTGAATATCATCTCCCCATTTAACATTCTCAAGAGAAGCACATACAACTTTTTTCAATTGAGGAATCTTCCCTTGGGTTGCTTGAAGATATATTGGTTCAACATAAAGAACAGAACTATCGAGAAGTAGAAATATCGTATTACCTCTTATTACTTGTGAACCTTGCTGATTCCATAAACTTAAAGTTTTAGAAATTTCTGCATCTTGGTCTACTCTTGCTTCAAATTGAAGGGGTCCATATATTAATGTCTCTTTAGAAAATTGATAAACAACAACCTCTCCATATCTTTCTTTATCGCATCGACCAATAAAAAGAGCTATAAGATTACTTTTCCCAGTTGGTGTCATTGGTAAAATGTTTACAAACTCTATCTTATCTTCAATTTTCATAAAAATAAAATATGGAATTATATCCTGTGTCTGTGTCATATATTTCTCTTTTGCCTTTTCCCATCTGTCTTCCTTATTATAAAATACCTCAACATCTTTCATATGATAATCTCTTAATATATATGATTGAATTTCAACAAGGTCATCTGGATATCTTAAATGAGATTTCAAATCATCAGGTATCTCTTCAAAATTCAAAAAAAGAGTTGGATATATTTTTTTATATACATTTATAACAGGATCATCTTCGTTCATCACATAAAATTTTGTTTCTCCTGTATATGCATTTATTGTACATTTAACAGAATTTCTAATATAGTTTAATGGAATATCTCCATAACTAATTCTTTCAGAATAAGGAAAATAATTTGAAATTGTAAATGCATCTATTATCCAAATTAAATTTCCTTTTGAATCTATAACTATATATGGATCAGTTCCATATAGAAGGAAAGGGGCAACTTTCTCTACTCTTTCAAGAACATTTCTATAATATAAAATATTTGTATCTTTAGTTAGATATTTAGATAAGAAAACATTTATATCATTAAATTTAACTGAGAAAAAAAATCTTTTTATAAAAGAATCAATTTTAACTCCACTCTCTTCTTTATATTTTGTAAACACATTTTCATCTCCTTTTGGATAATCGAACTCTTCGGTTAATGTGTCAACAAAAATATAATTATTGGTTAATTCTCCAAAATATATCTCAGGTTTTTCAATTTTTATATCAAATTTTTCATATTTTGGAGGAATGTCTTTAATATATAAATTTGGGAGACCTTCATTTGTTACCTCATTAACTGGATTCATACAAACTCCATATCCATGCGTAAATTTTAAATGTAAATTGACCCAGCTTTTAGAATCAGAAGTTAATAGATTCTGATCAAGTTCTCTTGCTGAAAGCATAACTTCTCTTAACTCATTCTCTATTATGTATCTGTCAATATCTACATCATAAAATCTATAATAAGGCCTTATTCCTTGTATCTCTTTATATGTATCATTAAGTGCTTTTGTATCCCAAATTCTTACACTATTTATCAACTCTATATTTTTGTTAACACTATCTTCATCAATATTTTTAACTTCAGGTATCTGAATGAATTCAAAATTATCAAGGCTATAAGCCATATTTGTATATTTAATATTATATGAGAGAAAATCTTTTTCTCTCTCAAGTTCATTCGGGTTTACAGAAAATCTTTGATAAAGACCTGGAACTATAGAATAAAAAATAAAGATTAATATTAAAATTATAGAAATTGGTATATAAAAAACTCTTTTAATCTTAAAATATATTTTCCCTGTGAAAAACATTAGATAAATCGAGAGAGCAACTAAAAGAAAAATTATCAAAAAATAGACAGGCACCCTAATATGCAAATCTGTATATCCAATTCCATAAACTGTACCTCTTTTGGTAAAAATCAAATTGTAGATTGAAAGATAGATCTTGAATGCAATTGTTAGAATAAAAATAGAAAAAATTCTGATTATTTTCTTTCTTATATCTTCATCTGTTACCTTTATAGATAGTGTATATTTCATTCTTATAATGATTAAGAAAAAGATTATTGAGAAAATAAGAAGGAATCCTGTAAAAGATAACAGAAAATTTGATAAATCATTTAAAAATGGGAATGAAAAAAGATAGAAAGATAAATCTTTGTTGAAAATCTCTGTTTTAATATTGGTGTTATATCTATTTAAAAAAAGTAAAATATTATTATAATCTAAATTTTGAATAATTGTAAAAAATAGGGAAGCAATTAAAATAATTATGAAATAAACTATTTTAAATACTCTTCTTTCTTTTTTTCTTTCAGGTGTTTCAAATGGGGTTATAATATAATCAAATTTTGTAAGGAGGTATAAAATTAAGAAAGTTATAATAAAAACAGATACATATATTGCTAATTTATAGAAAAATCTAATTAAAAAAACATTTTGATAGTTTAAACTTGAAAAAAAATAGTAATCAACAGACAGTGAAGATAATGAATAAAGAATAATAAAAATAATAATTGGAATAAATATAAATGGAACAATAAAAAACTTGAAAGATTTTTTCTTTATTGATAAAAGTATTAATAAAAATATTAAAAAAATTATTAAGAACAGAATAATAGTCATTAGTAACCTCCTAATTCTCTTAATTTTTCTTCATTATAACCAAGATAGTGACCAATTTCATGCAACAAAACTTTTCTAATTTTTTCTTCAACTGATATATTTTCTAAAGTTGCGACTTTTTCTATTTCATATTTATATAAAACTATTTTATCTGGAAGAACAAAATTATAACCTATGCCTCTTTTCATCAAAGGAATACCCCTATATAATCCGAGAAGATACCCACTATCTCTTTCTTCAACTGTTATTTCAAGATTATTCAGCGACTCTTTAATCCATTCAGGTAGACTATCATATATCTCTTCAACCTTTTTGATAAATTCCTGAATTTCCATATATTAATTATAATTTAATATTAACAATAAACAATTTAAGTTATATTTTGTTTCTCTCTTCTTCTTTTAAATATTATATAAAATATATAGATTACAATTGAAAGTGCTAATAAAGTAAAAAAAGCTATATAGATTTCATCTAAATATGGCTTTATAACATCACTGTATTCTCCAAAAAAATATCCTAACAGAGTTAAAAATGAAACAACAAAAACATCTCCTATAAAACAAAATAGTGAAAAAATCATTAAATTCATTTTTAAAATCCCTGGAATAATTGTAATATATTGTCTTATAGTTGGTATAAATCTTGTAAGAAATATTGCATATATTCCATATTTTTTAAACCATAATTCACCATTATCTATAGATTTATCGCTTATTCTAAAATATTTTCCATATTTTATTAAAAATGGCCTGCCAATTTTATATCCTAAGAAATAATTTATAAGTGCGCCACATA
>JAAYUH010000043.1 GCA_012517755.1 bacterium
ATTCAAATTGTAGATAAAAAGGCAAAATTTGATTATTCAAAGTGTATTGGTTGCGGAGAGTGCGTAACTGTTTGTCCAAGTGATGCAATAAAAACATCTTGGGGAAGTTCAAGTGAGATTTTGGAAGAAAAAATGGTGGAATATGCATATGGTATCAAAAAATATTTTGAGGATAGAATCTCTTTTCTAAATTTTGTGATGGATGTTTCAGCTGATTGTGATTGTCTTCCATGGCACGATTTAAATCTTGTTCCTGACATAGGACTTTTTGGTTCAAAAGATATTGTTTCAGTGGATCAAGCATCCTATGATGCTGTCAAAAAAGCTGAGGCTTTAAGAGTTCCATCTCTTAATAATAAATCTTTAATAAATGAGGATAAATTTTATCAAATTCATAATGTTTCTGGATTAAGACAACTTGAATATGCTGAGAAGATTGCTTTAGGTGAAAGAAATTATAAAATTATTGAAATATGATAAATAAGTGTCCTTTTTGTAATTTAGATAAAGACAGAGTTATTTTTGAAAATATTCACTCTTATGCAATCCTTGATATTTATCCAGTTACAAAAGGACACACTTTAATAATTCCAAAAAGACATATTCTTAAATTAGAAGATTTGAATAATGAAGAAATTTTAGATATATTTGAAACATTTAAAAAAGTTAAAAATGGAATAGAAAAATTTTTTAATGCCATGGGCTTTAATTTTGGATTAAATCTTGGAGAAATTTCTGGTCAATCGATTGAACATATACACTTTCATTTTATTCCAAGATATAGAGGAGATAAAAAATTTCCAGATGGTGGAATAAGAAAAGTAGCTATGGAATTAACAGATTTTAATTTAAAGGATCTTAAATCCAAATGGATAGAAAATAGACTAAATGATGAGGAGATAGAAAAACTAAAAGAACTAATTGTGAAGTTATGATAAAAAAACTCTTTTATATTACTATTAATAAGAACTTCAATTATTTATATCCAAGACAAAAAATCTTGATATAATATTTTTAGGCGGGAATAGCTCAGAGGTAGAGCACCGGCTTCCCAAGCCGGGTGTCGCGGGTTCGAATCCCGTTTCCCGCTCCAATTTGATAGTTTTAAAAGAAAAAAAATACAGCAATTATTAAACTTACTCTTAATAAAGTGAATTATTTGGTATAATTAAAAAGAACTAATTTATAGATTAAGGAGGTTTTTAATGCCATTTGGAAAAGGAGCAAAAGAGGAGTTTGTCAAAGATTCAAGTCAATCTTATATCGGTGAAGGAACAACTGTTGAAGGAAAAATAAGTTGTGAAGGTAATTTAAGAGTCGATGGTAAAGTTAAAGGAGAAATTGATATTAAAGGTGTTCTTACTATTGGAGAAAAAGGTGTAGTTGATTCAAATGTAAAAGCAGGTGAGATAGTAATTATGGGAACTATTAATGGGAATGTTACCTCAGATAAAAAAGTTGAAATATTCAATTCAGGTAAACTTTATGGAGATGTTCAGACTCCTCGAATTGCAATAGAAGATGGGGGGATTTTAGAAGGAAAATGTGCAATGAATTTAATTAAAGAAAGTAAAGAAAAAAATAAACTTGAGATTCAGAAATAGAGAAGAGGCAGGAAAACTTTTAGGTAAAAAACTTCTCTCGTATAATTTCGAAAATCCAATAGTTTTTGGAATCCCGAGAGGTGGAATTATAGTCGCTTTTGAAGTTTCAAAAGTCTTAAAAGCTCCACTTTCTACTATTATAGTTTCAAAAATTCCTGCTTATTTTGATGGTGAGTATGGAATTGGAGCCATTACTGAAGATGGGACAATAATTTTAAGAGAAAATATAGATGAAGACGATTTAAATAAAATAATTGAAACATTAAAAAATAAAATTAAAAAAAGAGTTGAAATTTATAGAAATGGAAAAGATATAGAGGAATTGATCAATAAGACGGCTATAATAGTTGATGATGGAATCGCAACTGGGGAAACAATTCTTGCTGCAATAAAGACCATAAAAAATAAAAAACCCGAGAAAATAGTCATTGCTGTTCCTGTATCAAGTATTGATGCTAAGAAGAGAATTAAAAGAGAGGTTGATTATTTTATATCACTCTATACTCCTGAGAATTTTTATGCCGTGAGTATGTTTTATGAAGATTTTGAACAAGTCGAAGATGATTATGTTATAAATATATTGAAGAAAGGAGAAAAAGAATGAAAGAATATAATTCAGTGATACCATGGGTTATTGAAAAAACTCCCTATGGAGAAAGACAATATGATATTTTTTCAAGACTACTCAAAGATAGAATAATTTTCCTTGGCACAGAAATAAATGATCAAGTTGCAAATGCCATAATTGCTGAGCTTCTATTCCTTGAAGCAGATGATCCTGAAAGAGATATTAATTTATATATTAATAGCCCGGGAGGAGAAGTCACTGCAGGACTCGCAATTTATGATACAATTCAATTTATAAAAGCACCTGTTTCAACAATTTGTGTAGGACAAGCAGCAAGTATGGCAGCAGTTTTACTTGCTTCAGGTTCAACTAAAAAAAGGTTTACATTACCAAATACAAGAATTTTAATTCATCAACCATGGGGAGGTGTTCAAGGTCAAGCAAAAGATATTGAAATAGTTGCAAAAGAGATAATCAGAATAAAAAATAAAATTACAGAAATTTTATCCAAACATACAGGTCAACCTTATGATAAAATAGAGAAAGATACAGATAGAGATTATTATATGACTGCATATGAAGCTAAGGAATATGGTATTGTTGATGAAGTACTCGAAAATAGGAAATAATTATGGAAAATAAAAGAATTTATCCTGTTTTACCATTAAGGAATGTTGTTGTGTTCCCAAACACAGTTCTTCCTATATTTGTTGGCAGAAGAAAGTCCCTTTTATCTCTTGAAGAATCGTTAAAAAAAGACAAGTTAATAGTTTTAATAACTCAAAAAAGAGAAGAAGACGAGGAACCCAATGTTGAAAATCTTTTTGAAATTGGCACACTTGCACAAATACTTCAAAGTGTAAAATTACCTGATGGTTCTGAAAGAGTAATAGTTGAAGCGATAAAAAGGATTAAAATAATATCTTATACAAAAAAAGATCCATTCTTAGAAGCAGAAGTCGAAGAGATTGATGAAAAATTTGAAAAGTCCCCGAAACTTGAAGCTTTAACAAGAGTAACTCTTGATCTTTATTCAGACTATGTAAAACTTTCCAAAAAAATACCAATTGATACACTAACTACAATCCAAGATATTGATAATCCTTCAAGATTTGCTGATATAGTTGCTTCAAATATAATTGTTCCTCTGAATGATAAACAGAAATTACTCGAAATTCTTGATGTAAAAGAAAAAATTGAGTATTTAATAAAAATTCTTTCAAAAGAGGTTGAACTTTTAAAAATTAGTAGCGAAATTGAAGAACAAGTCAAATCTCAAGTTGATAAAACTCAAAGAGAATATTTTCTTAGAGAACAACTTAAGGCTATTAAAAAAGAACTTGGTGAATCAGAAGAATATGGAGAAGAAGTTGAAGAGTATAGAGAAAAAATTAAAAAAAGAAATCTACCTCAATATGTACTTGATAAATTTGATGAAGAATTAAAAAAACTTTCTAAAATGCCACCTATGGCAATGGAAGCAAGTGTAATAAGAACATATCTTGATTGGATACTTGATTTACCATGGGATATTGAAACAAAAGATGAAATTGATATAAAAAAGGCGAAGAAAATTCTTGATGAAGATCATTATGGATTAACTGATATAAAAGAGAGAATAATAGAGTATCTTGCAGTAAGAAGATTAACAAGAAAACCAAAATCCCCTATTTTATGCTTTATTGGACCACCAGGTG
>JAAYUH010000044.1 GCA_012517755.1 bacterium
AAATGGTATTTTTATAAAAGAGGGTTGAGTTCCAACAAGTTTCATTATTTCGATATCCTCTCTTCTATTATATATTGAAACTGTAATATTGGAGCCAAGGAAAAAAATAAAAATTCCAATAAATATTGAGAATACTGCTATGCTTAAGAATGTAAATGTTCTTATTGAAAAAAGCAATTTATCAACAAGGTCTTTAGAATAGAAAAAATCAGATACTTCAGGAATCATTGAAATTTTAGATGTTATTTCATTTATAGAATAAACTGACTCTGGTTTTACAAAAAAAGTTGGCGGGAGAGGATTGTTTTCAAGATCTTTAAATATAGATTCATATTCAGGATACTCCTTTATTAATTCATCGAGAGCTGTATCAGGTGATATATATTTTACAGATTCGACACCACTTATATTACTAATTTCATTTTCAATCTCTCTTACCCTAACTTCATTTGTATCTTTTTTTAAATAAAAAGATATTTCAATTTTATTTTCTATCCCCCTTTTTACCTCATTTGAATAATTTAAAAAATAGTAAATCATACCGATACTGAATATTGAAACAATAATTACAAAAATACTAATAAAAGTTAAAAAACCAGATCTTATTATATTTATAAAAGATTCTTTAATTTCTCTAAGAAATATTTGGATACTTTTCATACAATTTTTTTCCATCCTTAATATAAAATATCCTCTTATTATATTTTTTAATTATCTCCTCATTATGTGTTGACATAATCACTGTTGTTCCATTTTCATTTATCTTTACGAACAGATCAACAATATTAAATGAAGTTTTCCAATCAAGATTTCCAGTTGGTTCATCTGCAATTAAAATATCTGGGTTGTTAACAATTGCTCTTGCTATTGATACTCTTTGCATCTCTCCACCAGAAAGAGTATTAGGATATTTGTATATTTGTTCTTCTAAACCAACCATTTTGAGTGTATCTAAAACCCTACTTTTTATAAGTTGTGGAGAAAATCCCTGTATTTCAAGAGGAAAAGAGACATTTTCATAAACTGTTTTTCTTTTGAAAAGTTTATAATCTTGAAAAATCATACTGATTTTCCTTCTTAAAAGATAAACTTTTCCACTATATTTTTTTAAAGAATCGTTATTAAAGAAAATTTCTCCTCTTGAAGGTTCAATTTCTTTATGAATCAATTTTAATATAGTTGTTTTACCAGCACCTGAAGGTCCTACAATAAATAGAAAATCACCTTTATCCAATTCGAAACTAATATTTGATAGAGCTTCTTTTTCATCATAAAATTTAGAAACTCCAACAAATTTTAACATTTATCAGAGAAATCTTTACAGAAGGTATTTGCAGCAATTGCACCGTCTGCACAAGCTGTAATAATCTGTCTTAGTTCTTTTTTTCTTACATCACCAATAGCATAAACAAATTTCTCATTAGTTCTCATTTCACTATCTGTAATTATAAATCCATTTTCATCAAGATTAATTTTATCTTTAAATAAATTACTATTTGGAGTTAAACCAATATAGATAAAAACTCCATTAATATTAAGTTCATAAATTCTATCTTCTTTGATATTTTGTATTATTACTTTTTCAACTCTTTTTTCACCTTTAATCTCTTTTAAAATTGAATTAAAAATAAATTCAATCTTACTGTTTTTAAAAGCTTTCTCTTGTAGATATTGAGCAGCGCGTAATTTATCTCTTCTATGTATAATATATACCTTATTTGCAAAATTAGTTAAATATAATGCTTCAACTATTGCCGAATCTCCTCCTCCAACAACCAAAACATCTTTATTTTTATACAAAAAAGCATCACATATAGCACAATATGATACTCCTTTTCCTGTAAATTCTTTTTCTCCGGGGATATCAAGTTTTTTTGGATTTACACCAGTAGCAATTATTAAACCATCAGATTCATATATAGAAGAATTTGTTTTGGTTTTTTTTATTTCATTATCAATTTCAACCCCCAAAACCTCATCAATTAAAAATTCTACACCAAATTTTTTTGCTTGTTCTTCCATTTTATTAACAAGTTCTGATCCTTTTATTCCTTCTGGAAAACCTGGATAATTTTCAACAATATCTGTTAAGATTGCTTGACCTCCGATTCCAAATTTTTCAATAAGAAGGGTTGATAAGCCAAATCTTTTTGAATATATTGATGCGGATAAACCAGCGGGACCTCCACCTATAATAACAATGTCGTACATAAAATAATGTAAGCCTCCTTACAATCTAAATTAATCTAAAAGTACCTTTATACCAGGTAACTCCTTTCCTTCAAGAAATTCAAGAAGTGCTCCTCCTCCAGTTGACATATGTGTTACACAGTTTGCATATTCAAACTTATTCAATGCAGAAATTGTATCACCACCTCCAACAACTTTTATATTTGGATTTTTACAAAGAGTTTCAGCAATCTTTTTTGTACCAAGGGAATATTTTTCCATTTCATAAATACCTAATGGCCCACTCCAAAATATTGTTTTAGCATCTAATAACTCTTCAATGAACATTTCGATTGTTCTTGGTCCTATGTCAACTCCATACCAATCATATGGTATTTGTTCTACTGGAACAATTTTATTATCTGCTCCTTCTCTCAATTCTTCAGTTGTATTAACATCAACTGGAAGAATCAATTTGACACCTTTCTTCGAAGCTAAATCAATTATTTCCAATGCAACACTTTCCATTTCACTTTCATAAATTGAACTCCCAATATTGTATCCTTCTGCTTTGATAAAAGTAAATGCTGCACCACCACCTATTAAAATCGTATCAACAATATTAACAAGGTTTTTTAAAACTCCAATTTTATCTGATATTTTTGCACCACCAATTATTAAAACAAAAGGTTTTTCTGGATTTTTAATCAATTTTGACAAAATATTGTACTCCTTTTCCATTAAAAAACCTGCATAAGAAGGAAGAAGAGTTGGAAGAAGAAAAACTGAGGTATTTGCTCTGTGTGAAACTGCAAAAGCATCACTAACATATATATCACCATATTCACTTAATTTTTCAGCGAATTCTTCAGATTCTTTCTCCTCTTCTTTATAAAATCTTAAATTTTCAAATAGTATCACTTCTCCATTTTTAAGATTATTAATAATATTTTTTGTCTCTTCACTGAAAATATTATCAATCAGAGGAACATTTATACCAAGAATCTCTGAAAGTTTTTCACTCACAGGTTTTAATGAGAGTTCTAACTTTTTTTCACCCTTTGGTCTACCAAGATGAGTAAGAATTATTATTTTTGCACCTTTTTCTCTCATATATTTTATTGTTGGTAGTGTTTCTCTAATTCTTGTGTCATCTCTAATCTTTCCATCTTCTTTTAAAGGAACATTATAGTCTACTCTATATAATACCCTTTTACCTTCAAAATCTACATTTTTGATTGTTCTTAGAGGCATCTAAACCCCCTTATCAAAAATAAATTTTGTTAAATCTGCAACTCTCACTGAATAGCCCCACTCATTGTCATACCAGGAAAAAACTTTAATAAGATTTCCATCAATAACATCTGTCAATGTTGCATCAATAATTCCAGAGAATTCACTTCCTTTAAAATCTGAAGAAACAACGGGCTCTTCCGTATATCCAAGAATTCCTGATAAATATTTATCAGAAGCTTCTTTTAAAACTCTATTTACATCTTCAGGTGTTGTTGATTTTTTAACTAAACATGTAAAGTCAGTTATTGAAACAGTAGGGGTTGGAACTCTCAAGGCAATCCCATTTAATTTTCCTTTTAATTCAGGTATTACTGTTGCTACTGCTTTTGCTGCACCAGTAGTTGTTGGAATTATATTTGTTGCAGCACTTCTTGCTCTTCTAAAATCTTTTTTGTGTGGAGTATCAAGTAGGGCTTGATCATTAGTATATGAGTGTATTGTTGTCATTAATCCTTTTTCAATTACATAATTTTTATGTAATACTTTAACTACAGGAGCAAGTGAATTAGTTGTACAAGATGCATTTGATATTATATTATGTTTTTTTGGATCATATAAATCTTCATTTACCCCTAAAACTATTGTTACATCTTCATTTTTTGCAGGGGCAGTAATTATAACCTTTTTTGCTCCTGCTTCAAGGTGAGCTTTTGCTTTTTCAGCATCTGTAAATACACCAGTAGATTCAATTACGATATCAACATCCAAATCTTTCCATGGTAATAGGTTTATATTTTTCTCTTTGAAAAAGCGAACCTCATTACCATCAATGATGAATTTATCCTCCTTTAATTCATAAGAAAAATTGTAAATTCCATAATTTGAATCATACTTTAATAAATAAATTAACATTTCTAAATCAAATAAATCATTGACTGCAACAATTTCAATACCAGAATATTTTTTCTTTAAAGCCTTAAAAACTTGTCTTCCTATTCTTCCAAATCCATTAATTGCTACTTTCATTTAAAGCCTCCTTTCTTTTTTAAATATAACAGAAAAACTTGAATTTTTAAAACTATTTACTTCTTCTTTTGCTTTTAGATGGAATGTTGAGTTCATCTCGATACTTTGCAATTGTTCTTCTTTTAAGGTAGATTCCCTTTTTTATTAAAATTTTTTCAATTTCTGAATCTGAGTATGGCCTTTTTTTATCTTCTTTATCAACTATCTCTTTAATTAACATTTTAACTTTGGTTCCAAAAACTCCTTTTTTTACCCCCTCTTTTCCAAGTAAAAATTTAAATGGTAATATTCCCTTTGGTGTATCAATATATTTTTCATTTACGATTCTTGATAGTGTAGAAATTGAAAGATTTAAATCATTTGCAATCTCTTTTAAGGTTATAATATTTAAATAACCTGAATTTAAGAAAAAATCTTTTTGTTTATTTACAAGATATTCAGCAACTTTCAAAACCTTTTCCTGTCTTTCAAGTAACAAATATATAAGATCTTTTGCATCTTTTACTTTATTTTTAAAAAATTCCCTCTCCTCTTTTGTTAATTCATAAATTCTTGATTTCATATCGTTATAAAGATTTTCATTGAATTTTACTTTTGGAAAAATTTTGTCATTGTAATAAACTCTTAACTCTTTATTTTCAATTTTTAAATAGACCTCTGGTGTTATGTACATATTAATACTTTTCTCAAGAATATGAGATGGATAAATATATGCTTTTTCTAATTTTTTGTAATATTCCTGATTTATTTCTTGTCCTTTAAGTAATTTATCTATAACATTTTCATATTCTTCAATATCATCTTTTTTGATTTCATTTTCTCTTAATAATTGAATAATTATGCACTCTTTAATATCTTTAGCAAATACTCCAGGTGGATGCATCTCATTTTTTAAAATTTCAAGAACTCTGTTTATCTCTTTTTTATTTTTTTTAATTTGATTTGAAATCAAATCTATTGAAATATTTAAAAAACCATTATCATCTATATTTCCAATCAAATAATGAGCAATCTCTTTTTCATCTTGATTAAAATCAAAAAGCATTATCTGTTCTTCAAGGTAATCTTTTAAAGTTTTTTCTTCCTTAATTAAAGATTCAAAAAGTTGGTAGTTTCCTTTATCCTCATTATCAAAATCTTCTAAACCAGGAATTGTATCAAATTTATTATCTTCAAGTTCGATAAAAGGATTTTCCTCCCATCGAGATTCAATGAGTTCTCTCAAATCTAAAATTGGGTATTGAAAAATAGTCATCAATTGGAAAAGATTCTGTCTTAAATATAGATTTTCTGTTATTGAAATAGTTGGTCTTAATTCATTTCTATTCTTCATTTATAAACCTCTCTTTTAATTTAATGATCCTTCTTAATCTATGATTTACACATGATTTAGAAACTCCCATTTTTATAGCAAGTTCATTCAAACTTAAATAAGGATATTTCATTCTTAAATCTATTGTTTCTTTTAATGATGGAGATAAAATTTTTATTAAATCATTCTTTTTTAAATAAATTATAGCATCTTTTGTCTTTAAATATGCATCTATCGTTTTCTTAAGATTTTTCATCTCTAAATTTACATTCTTAGTTAGTTTATTTCTTATATCTTTTATAATTGTATTTTCTAAAACTTGTATATATGAACCTGATGCACCCAAAAAAAGTAAGAATTCTTTAATACTCTCTCTATCCTGTAAATATAATATTATATAATTTTTCCTATCTCTATCCTTAAAATTAAAATGCATAATTTTTAAGATTTCAAATATTTCAAATATCGATGATTCTTTTTGAAATCTTAATTCAAGATAATAACCTTTTTTTGGGTCTCTAACAACTCCAGAGGCTAAAAAAGCACCTCTTATAAATGATTTGATATCTCCTTCACTTTTAGGTCTAAAATGAACTTTTAAATCATTTTCATCTATTATTTTTAAATTTAACAAATCTTTTAATAGTATATTAAATTCTATTTCAAAATATTTTCTTCCTTTTTTTTCAATAATTTTTAGAGATTTATTAAATCCAGCTATTTTTAATAATTTTATGACTCTTCTTGCTATTTCAGGGGATGAAAGTGTAAAATTTATTTTAGTTTTTTCTTTAGTGATTATTATTTTACCAATTGATAAAAGAAATCCCTGAATTTCTGATAATGCTTCATCAGGTTTATTTATATCTATTTTCAATAAATCTCTCTTTACAATTTGTGTAAAGTAATCTATTTTTTCCACTTTAACATATCTTTAAGTAGATCTCTTATTTTTAAATAATTGTGTCTTAAATATCCATTCTCAACAGCAACAAGGTTATCTTTTATAATTTTTAATCCTAATTTTTTTAAATTTTCTTCATCTACTTCAACAGGATAAGAACCTACTTTCTTATACTTATCTAAATAGTATTCTCCTATTTTTCCATTATTAACAATAATATAATCAAAAATATTTTCTCCTGTATATTCATAAATTTTTTGTACATGCATTGAGGCTGTAAAATCGTCTGTCTCCCCCTTTTCTGTCATTAAATTCAAAATATAGATCTTTTTAGCTTTTGACTTTTTTATAGATTCAACTACTGCTGGAAATAGAAGTGGAGGAATTATTGAAGTATACAAACTTCCTGGACCTATGATTATTAACTCTGAAGTTTCAATCTCATACAAAACCTCAAATGCTGGTTTTGCATAAAATGGCTCAAGTGAAATTTTTTTAATTTTTTTACCTCTATTTCTTATATTAGTTTCACCTAAAGCAACTTCTCCATCTTCAAATTCTCCTCTTAAAGTGATTATACTTTCTGAGACAGGTAAAACTTTACCAGATAAATTTAAAGTTTCCTCTAATTTTGTTATTCCATAAATCAAGCTATCCTTTAATTTTATTGAACCTGCAATTATTAAATTACCAATTGAATGCCCTTGTAGAGTTTCTCCTTCTTTAAATCTATATTGGAAAAGATCTTTTAAGAATTCCTCGCTTTCTGAAAGTGCGATTATACAGTTTCTCAAATCACCAGGAGGTGGAATTCCAAGTTCTTCTCTCAATTTTCCAGAACTTCCCCCATCATCTGTGACAGTAACTATTGCAACTGGATAAAATGGATACTCTTTTAGACCTCTTAAAATTGTTGAAAGACCAGTTCCTCCACCACAAGCAACTACTTTTTTTACCTTACTCTTGAATCTATAATTATGAACAATATTTACAACTTCATTTCTTTTTTCTTTTAGAAGTGCAGTAAAAAGTGAGTTCATAAGTTTCGAAAATCCAAAAACTATAAGAAAAATACCTAATAACATATACAGTAAAGCAATCAATCTTGTTAGCCATATTGGGAATTTATAATTTCCTTTCATAAAAATTATTATGTAATCTATAATATATCTCTTAATTATACCCAATCTTGTGAAGTCAAGAATAACCATTAATCCAAGTAGTAAAATTATTAAGCCAATTATCATAAGGAGAATCCATCTCTTTATATTCATTCCAGGGTATAACCATTTAAAAAAACGTTTTATTTTGTCTTTATTCATTTCCTTATGTCTCTATGAAATATTGTACATCTAAATCCATTCTTTTCCAAAAAATTTTTAGTTTCCTCTGCAATAACTACAGAACGATGTCTTCCTCCTGTACATCCAAAGGATATTATAAGAGAACTTTTTCCTTCATTTATATATTGAGGTATGAGAAACAAAATTAAATCTTTAAATCTAATTAAAAATCCTTTTGTTGTGTCATTAGATAAAACAAAATTTTTTACTTCTTCATCTAAACCTGTAGTGTTTTTCAAATTATCCATATAAAATGGATTTGGTAAAAATCTCACATCAAACATTAAATCAGAATCTAAAGGTATTCCATATTTATATCCAAATGAAATTATTGTAATCGAGATTAAATTACTTTTTTCCTCTTTTAATATTTCAACAATTCTACTTTTTAAATCTGAAAGTTTCATTTCAGTAGTATCAATTACAATATCACTAATCTCCTTTATTGGTTTTAACATATCTTTCTCAATTTTTATTGATGAACTCAATCCTTCTTCACTATATAAAGGATGTTTTCTTCTTGTTTCTTTATATCTTTTTATAAGTATCTCTTCATTAGCATCAAGAAAAATAATAAAAGGATTTATCCCTTTTTTATTAATATCTTTTATTATCTCTGGAAAATTTATATCAAAATCCTTTTCTCTTATATCAAGAGTTATAGCAACTTTATTTACATTTGAAATTCCTTTTTTAAAAATCTCAACAAATTTTTCTATTAAATTTAATGGAAGATTATCTATACAAAAATATCCAATATCCTCAAGAAACTCAGAAGCTTTAGTTTTACCTGCTCCTGAAATACCTGTTATGATAACAAAATTTTTATTTTTTTCCATTACATAAATTTTAACATACTGAAAAATGTATTATAATAATAACTATGAAAAGAGGTGGAAGTATGAAAAGGATTTTAGTTACTTCATTAATATTTATTATAATAGTTTCAATTTTTCTAACATCATGTTCATCAAATTCTCCAGAAGGTATACTTAAAAGTTATTTCAAATATATTATGAGAGAAAATTATGAAGAAGCATATAAACTCCTTTCTGGAGATATGCTAAAAGAAAAGGGGAGTTTGGATGATTTTAAAGCATCTTTTGAACTGATGAAAAAAAATAATAGAAAAATTACTGGTGTTCGAATAGAAGATGTTGTTTTATCAACAGATAAAAAAAGAGCAAGAGTTCATTTTGTCTTAACAATAAATGAAAGTGGACAGGATGTTGAATATAGAGGTGCCTATATACTTATTCTGTATGATGAGGGATGGAGAATTGAAGGATCAGTTTTTTAAATATGAAAAAAGTTCTTATCAAAGTAAAAAGCGTTAAAGAGTTATGTGAAGCAAAATATAAAGTAGGAGACAGTTGGGAAATTAAAAATAATGTATTTATACCTGAAAATTTTTGTATGCACGCTTTTTATGTTTTATATCCTTGGATTCAAACATTAAGGATGGGTGGAGAGATTCCCTGGAACATAAATGGGGAAATAGAAGTTCCCTGTATTGATAAAGACAATATGGTTATTTTTTCTTTGAAATGTGAATGATAAAATGAAAAGTGACATTGAAATAAACAGAGAATACAAACCAAAAAAAATTGATGAAATTGCTGAATTATTAAAAATTAAAGAAAAATATTTAATTAAATATGGTGATTATATTGCTAAAATTAAGTTAGATTTATTAGATGAAATCGAAAAAAACGAAAATGGAAAATATATTCTTATAACAGGTATAACACCGACACCTTTAGGAGAAGGAAAAACAACAACAACTGTTGGTTTAGGACAGGCATTTGCAAAACTAAAGAAAAAAGGATTAATTTCTATAAGACAACCATCATTAGGTCCAATTTTTGGAATTAAAGGTGGTGCACATGGTGGTGGTTATTCGCAGGTCTATCCAATGGATGAATTTAATCTTCATTTCACAGGAGATAACTATGCAGTTTATACAGCACACAATTTACTCGTATCATTTTTATATAACTCTATTTATCATAAAAATCCACTTAATATAGATTTAAATAGTATATCAATCAAAAGAGTTATGGATATCTCTGATAGAGGTTTAAGAAAAATTATTGCTGGTGTTTTTGATAATTATCTTCCTCATGAAAGTGGTTTTGAAATAACATCTGCATCAGAGATAATGGCAATTTTATCTCTATCGAGAAGTTTAAAAGAGTTGAGAGAAAAATTAGGAAACATTATTGTTGGTTTTAGATATGATAAAAAACCTGTTTTTTCTAATGATTTAGAGGTCGCTGGTTCCTTAACAGCATTAACCAAAAATGCTTTGATGCCAAATTTAATACAAACAATAGAAGGAACACCTGTTTTTGTCCATACAGGACCATTTGGAAACATAGCACATGGTAACTCATCAATAATTGCTGATTTGATTGGAATTAAAATTTCTGATTATTTGATAACAGAGGCTGGATTTGGAACTGATCTTGGTGCTGAAAAATTTTTCAATATAAAATGTAGATACTCTGAGTTAAAACCAGATATTGCAGTAATTGTAGTTAGTTTAAGATCTTTGAAAATGCATGGAGGAGTTGGAAAAATATCTCCAGGTAAACCTTTACCAAAAGAGATATTAGAAAAAAATTTAGATGCTATAAAAGTTGGCTCTGAAAATTTAAAAAAACATATTGAGAATATAAAAATTCATGGAATAAAAGTGATTGTAAATCTAAACTATTTTGAATGTGATGATGAAGATGAGATAAATTTGTTAAGGAAAATTTCATTAGAATATGGAAGTGATGACTTCGTTGTCTCTGAGGTTTATTCAAAAGGTGGTGAAGGAGGAGTTGATCTTGCTAAATCAATAATTAAATTGACAGAAAAAAAGGAAGATAACTTCAAATTTCTATATCCTCTCGATATGTCAATAAAAGATAAAATAAAAACAATTGCAACAAAAATTTATGGTGCTAAAGATGTTAAATTTTCAAATGAAGCAATAAATAAAATTGAACTTTTAGAATCTCTTGGATTTTCTAATCTTCCAATCTGTATGGCAAAAACACATTTATCTTTATCTCATGATTCTAAATTAAAAGGCAGGCCAGACAATTTTATCCTTCCAATTGATAATATTAAAATTTCAAATGGTGCAGGGTTCATTGTTACATATTCTGGAGAGATAAGTACAATGCCATCTTTACCATCAAATCCAATTGGAAAATATATAGATATTGATAATGATGGAAATATTTATGGATTGAAATAATGGGTGAAATAATAGACATAAAGCCACTTAAAGATAAAATTTTAAATGAAATAAAAAATTTAATATTAAAAAATAATTTTAATAAAAAAATTGCTTTTCTTATTTTTTCAGATAGCTTTGATGCAAAAATTTTTTTGAATGAACTTAAGAATCTTTTTGATGAGCTTACATTAAAATATGAAGAGTTAAATCTTATAGATGAAAAAGAAGAGGATATTATAAAAATTTTGGATAGATTAAATAATAATTGTGAGATAAATGGTATATTACCAATAAGGCCTATACCAAAAAATATTGATGAACTTTCAATTTATTCGACAATAAAACCTGAAAAAGATATAGATTGTTTGAGTCTAATAAATCTCGGTAAACTTTTTTCTTTTAAACCAAGTTTTATACCTTCAGTAGTTAATGCATCTTTTGAAATATTAAAATATTATATTTTGGAAAAATTCAATAATCCTGATTATTTGTCTGGGAAAACTGCTGTTATAGTTGGAAGAAGTATCAATACCGGAAGACCTTTATATATTCTTTCTCTAATGAACAACATGATTCCAATAAATTTACACTCCAAGGTTAATAATTTGGAAAAATTTATAAAACTTGGTGATATTGTTTTTGCATGTTGTGGAGTTCCAGAACTTATCAAGGGTTATATGATAAAGGAGAACTCTATAATAATAGATATTGGAATAAACAAATCAAAAAATAATGAGATAGTTGGAGATGTAGATATAAAAAGTGTTTTAGAAAAAGTAATGGCAGTGACACCAGTACCAAATGGAGTTGGAGAAATTACAAAATTGATGATTGTAAAAAATTACCTTTTAACATATAGCTTTATCTGAATTTTTTTACTCCAACTTTTTTACAATATTTTTCTATTGGACAAATTGAACATTTTGGAGAGATTGGTGTACAAATTTTTTTTCCAAAATTTACAAGGTAATCATTTAATTCTATCCAATATTTTTTTGGTACTATTTTTCTCAAATTTATCTCAGTATCTTCTGGTTTTTTTGTTTTTACAAATCCTAAACGATTAGAAATCCTATGAACATGAGTATCAACAGCAATTCCATCTTTATTGAAACCTTTTGTTATTACAATATTAGCTGTTTTTCTGCCAACTCCGGGCAATTTTAATAACTCTTCTAAATCATCTGGCACTGAACCGTTATATTTATCAATCAAAATTTTTGATATCTCTTTTAATCTTTTAGCTTTAACTTTGTAAAATCCAATTGAGTATAAAATTTTTTCAAGCTCTTTATCTTCTATTTTTATCAAATCTTCTGGTGAACTAATAACACTAAATAAATTATTAGTAACTTTCTCTGTTATCTCATCTTTAGTTCTTTGCGAGAGTATGCAGGAAATTAATACTTTAAAAGGATCTCTTTCAATTGAAACCTTATCAATTAATGTTTTGTTATTCTCTTTATAATATTCCCTTAATTCTTTTATTATATTTTCTAAATTCACTCTCTCCTATATGGTTTTAAAAGTGCAGATGGAGCAATTGCGTTTCTTGCAACAAGAATTAAAACTACTATAGTTAAGACATAAGGCATCATTAAGAAAAATTGATATGGTATGTTAAAACCAATTGCTTGTAATCTTAATTGTAAAGCATCAACTCCACCAAATAAAAGTGAACCTAAAAGAACTTTTGTTGGATCCCAGTTTGCAAAAATTACAAGAGCAATACAAACATAACCTCTTCCTCCTACAATTCCATATAGAAACATATTAAAATATGCAAGTGTAAAAAACGAGCCTGCAAGTCCCATTAAAGCCCCACCTATAATTAATGCAATATATCTTGTTTTATAAACATTAATACCAAGAGCATCCGCAGCCTCAGGATTTTCTCCAACTGCTCTTAGAGATAAACCAAAATTTGTTTTATAGATCACAAAAGAAACTATTGGAACAAGAATTAAAGCAATATATGTTAGAATGTATTGATCGAAAAGTATTGGGCCTATGAACGGTATTTTTGATAAAAATGGAATGGCAAAAGTTTTGAATGTCTCTATTGTTGGAGGTATTTGAGGTGAACCGATAATCTGTCTATAAGTGAAAAGAGATAAACCTGAAGCAAAAATTGTTATACCAAGGCCACTAACATGTTGTGAAACTCCAAGATTTACAGTAAAGAAGGCCATAAGAATTCCAAATAAAATACCAACTAAAATAGCAAATAAAATTCCAAGCCATAAATTATTGGTAAAATATGCTGTTAGAAAAGCTACAAGTGAACAAAAAAGCATAACACCTTCTATTCCAAGATTCAAAACTCCCGATCTTTCACAAAAAACTTCACCAAGAGTAGCAATAATAAGAGGTGTTGCCATTCTTAAGGTTGCTGATAAAAGACCAATAAAAAAGCTTGCTGTCAATATATCATTCATTCGACCCTCCTGATTCTATACTCATATAACACTAATATTGCAAGTAAAACAAGGAGAGTTATCCCTTGAATAACATCTGCAATAAAAGATGTAACGCCTGTGGCTCTACTCATATATTGTGCACCTGTAATAATGATTGCAAAGAAAAAAGATGAAAATAAAACACCAATAGGATTTAAACCACCAAGCATTGCAATAACAATGCCTGTATAACCATAACCTGGAGAAATGTTTTCTGTTAAGTGGTAGTGCAAACCTGCAACTTCACCAACTCCAGCAAGACCAGCAATTCCACCACTTATAAAAGATGTTATTATTAAAGTTTTTGTAACATTTATTCCAAGAAAATTACTTGCATTTGGATTAGCACCTATTGCTCTAATATTAAACCCAAGTTTTGTTTTTTTGATTATTATATAAACAAGAAAAACTGATAATAATCCAATTATTAATCCAAAATGTACTCTTGATTTTTGAATTAATTTAGGAAATTCTGCGTTAGGAGATATCATAACTGATTGTGGCCACATAGTTACAGGGTCTCTCCAAGGACCCTCAAGAACTGCTGTAACTAAATATAGAATTATATAATTCATAAGTAAAGTTGTAACAACATCATCGACTTTTAGTTTCGTTTTTAGATAACCAGGAATAAAAGCCCATAAACCACCAGCAATAAAGCCAACAACAATCAGTAATATGATATATAAAAATGGAGGAAGATTGAAATTACTAATTCCGGCCCAGGTTGCTGCAAGGGCTCCTGCATAAAATTGCCCTTCTGCACCAATATTCCAGAATTTTCCAGTAAAAGCAAATGAAACTGCTATCCCAGTTAAAATCAATGGAGTTGCTTTAACAAGTGTCTCCATTAATCCTAATCTTGTACCTAAAGCACCATAAAAAATACTATAAATTGATGTAATAGGATTTTTTCCTGCAAATAAAATTATTATTGAAGAAAAAATGAATGAAATTCCTATAGCAATAAATGGAAGGGCTATTCTAAACCAATTTGGAACAGATTCCCTTTTTTCTAATCTATATTTAGGTAGTCGCATGTAACTCCTCCTTTTTTGTTCCAGTCATCATTAAACCAATTTCTTCTCTTGAAATTTTACCCTTCTCTATTTCACTCTTTTCTATTTCACCTGTAATTTCTCCATTATAAATTACTAAAATTCTATCTGAAAGATTCAATATTTCATCAAGATCCTCAGAAATTAAAAGAATACCTACTCCTTTATCTCTCAACTCAAGTAATTTTTTATGGATAAATTCAGTTGCTCCAACATCAAGTCCTCTTGTTGGTTGAGCAGCAAGAATAAACTCTGGATTCATAGATAAAATTCTTGCTAAAATACATTTTTGAAGATTCCCGCCTGATAAAGTTTTTGTTTTAACAGAAATATTTGGAGTTCTTATATCAAACTCTTCAACATTTTTTTTACAAAAATTTTCTATACTTTTATAATTAAGAAATATTCTCCCAGAAAAAGGATTTTTATCGTAACACTCAACTATCAGATTTTCAAAAACAGGTAAATCGAGAATTAAACCAAGTTCCATTCTATCCTCTGGTATTCTTCCAATTCCTAAATTGATCCTCTCTTTTGGTGATTTATTTGTAATATCAATATTTTTAAAAAATATTTTACCTTTTAAAGGTTTTTTAATTCCACTTATTACTTCTTCAAGTTCTTTCTGCCCATTTCCAGAAACTCCAGCGAGACCGACAATTTCACCACCTCTAATTTTTAAACTGACATTTTTTAAAGCTATATGACCTCTATAACTTAAAGCATTGATATCTTTTAATTCAAGAACTACATCTTTCTTTTCAGAAGTTGTAATTGATATGACATCAAATACTTCTTTTCCAACCATTAAAGCGGCAAGTTCCCTTTTATTTGTTTGTTTTGGATCTCTTTCGCCAGATATTTTTCCATTTCTTAAAACTATAATTCTATCACTTATTTCAAGAACTTCATCGAGTTTGTGTGAAATAAAAATTATTGTTTTTCCTTCATTTTTTAAAATTTTTAATGTTTTAAACAGTTCTTTGACTTCCTGAGGAGTTAATACAGCTGTTGGTTCATCAAGAATCAATATATCGATATCTCTAAATAAAATTTTTAGTATCTCTACTTTTTGTTTTTCACCAACTGATAGTTCACTAATTTTTACATCAGGATTAACAATAATTTCATACTTTTTCATATAATCTTTAATTTTTTCTTTTGCATTTTCTATATTTATAGTGAATTTATTACTTTTGAGACCTAAAATTATATTTTCAGTAACTGTAAATGGATTTACAAGAGTAAAATGTTGATGAACCATGCCAATCCCTAAATTGATCGCATCTTTGGGTGAATTTATATCAACTTTTTTACCTTTAATATAAATTTCTCCACTATCTTTTGTATACAAACCATATAAAATTTTCATTAAAGTTGTTTTCCCTGCCCCATTTTCTCCAAGGAGAGAAACTATTTCACCTTTATTAGCATAAAAATCAACACCATCAAGAGCTATAACTCCTGGAAATCTTTTTTTAATATTTTTCATTAAAATAATTTCATCCATTTATATCACCTAAAAAAATAATAACAATATAAAAAAGGGGGCAGATTGCCCCCAATTATGTTTTTAACTGAAATTAATCAGATACTGGTACTCCTTCATTTACATCAACTCTGAATACTCCTGAAAGAATAGCATTCTTTTTTTCTTCAACAAGATCTTTTATCTCTTGTGGTAATTTAGTTTCCCAATTATGATATGGAGCAAGTTTTGCACCACCTTTTGCCATCATACAGAAATCTTTGAGATCTATTGCTTCAAAGGTACCATTTTTAACTTGATTAATAACATATTCAACTGTTGGATACATATCCCAAAGTGGGCCGGTTACAACTTGATCAGGAGCCAGTTCCCATTGATCAAGTAGACTACCAAAAACAGGTATATTTCTTTCTTTGCAGGCATCTATAACTCCGTATCTTTCTGCGAACATAACATCTGCTCCAGCTTCAATTTGAGCAATTGCAGCTTCCTTAGCTTTTGGAGGGTCAAACCAACTACCTATAAATGTTACTTTAACTTTAGCATTTTTATTTGCTTCTTTTACTCCTTGAATAAAAGCATTTACTATTCTGTTAACTTCTGGAACTGGGTATCCCCCTACTACACCAACAACATTGGTTTTTGTTAATTTTCCAGCTATTAATCCACAAAGATATGCTGGTTCATGAATCCAGTCATCAAAAACTGCAAAATTTGGATCAGCAGGTCCACCACCAGATCCAAAAGCAAATGCAATATCTGGATAATCCTTAGCAACTCTTCTTGCTGCCTCTTCGTTTCCAAAAGCATCTCCCATAATAATATCTGGTTTTTTATCTGCATATTCTCTTAAAACTCTTTCAAAATCTGTATAACCAACACTTTCTACCCATTCGTAATCAATACCAAGCGTATCTTTTGCTTTTAAAAGAGCTTGGTGTATGCAACCATCCCAAGGTTCCTCGATTGGTGTTGCAAAAACCGCAACAACTTTAATTTTTTTCTCTTCAGTTGGTTTTTCTTCTGGTTTGGCACATCCATTTAGAACAATTAACCCTACTAACATAAAAAAAAGCAAAATTGTAATACCTTTTTTCATATCCACCTCCTGATGGATTATTTAATTTTATTATAATAATAATTTTAATTTAATTTTTTATGTTGTCAACTTCTTCATATTTTTTGTTATTATAAAGTGATAAACTTTAATATACTAAGTGACAGGCGTTTTGTACATTAAAATTGTAAATACTATAATTAAAATTATGGAATTATATTCTCAATTTCAATCATTAGATTAAAATAGAGTTAATTACTTAATTTTTTTTAAAATTAAAACTTAGAGGTTTCCTACAATTTGTTTTAAATCATTTACAAGATTTTTAAATTCTAACCTTATTAATCCTAATTTTGCTTCATTATTTAGAATTCCTAATAGAGCAATATTTTGAGAGATATTATAGATAAATATATAACCCTCTTTACCTCTTGCGAATATCTCCTCAAATTCACCTTTTTTAAAATCCTCGATTGCTCTTTCTCCAAGCATTACTAATGAAGCAGAAAGAGCTGCAATTTTTTCTTCTTCTTCCATAGAAAGTGTTGAAGAAATTGGTAAACCATCTTTGCTAATTAGAATTAAAGATTCAACAGTTTTGTCATTTTCCATAAGTTTATTAAACTTTTCTTTTATAAGATTAACATCTTGTATCATTTAACCCTCCTTTAAGGTTTTTTTTATTTTAACATATTTGATTCATATTTAAAACTATCTCTTAATTCTTTATATAGTGGAAATTCCTCACATAAACTCTTTACCTCTTTTATCACGCTTTCTTGAATAGATTCATCAGATGGATTTTTTAAAATTTTAGCAATTAATTTTCCTATAATTTCCATTTGTTCTTCTCCCATACCTCTTGTTGTTAATGCTGGAGTTCCAAGTCTTATTCCACTTGAAACAAAAGGTTTTTCAGGATCATATGGAATTGTATTTTTATTAACTGTTATATTGACTTTACCTAATAAATTTTCAGCGTTTTTACCAGTGATTTTAAATGGTCTTAAATCTACAAGCATAAGGTGAGTATCTGTTCCATCTGATACCAATCTTGCTCCTTCATTTTTCAATGTTTCAGCTAATTTTTTAGCATTTTTAACAATTTTTTGTTGGTAAGTTTTAAACTCCTCACTCATTGCTTCTTTAAAGCATACAGCCTTTGCAGCAATCACATGCATAAGTGGACCACCCTGTATTCCAGGAAAAACATTTTTATCAAGATCTTTTTTATAAATCTCTTTTGTTAAAATAAATGCTCCTCTTGGTCCTCTTAAGGTTTTATGAGTTGTTGAAGTTATAAAATCTGCAGAATTTATTGGTGTTGGATGTAAACCTGTAGCAACAAGACCAGCAATATGAGCAATATCTGCCATCAAATAGGAATTACTCTCATTTGCTATTTCTCTGAATTTTTCAAAATCAATTTTCCTTGGATATGCAGAATATCCTGTAACAATAACTTTTGGTTTTTCTTTCAAAGCAAGTTCTCTTACCAAATTAAAATCTATTGTTTCATCATCTTTATTCACTCCGTAATAAACAACTCTAAAAAATCTGCCTGAAAAGGAAACAGGACTTCCATGTGATAGATGACCTCCATGCGAAAGTTCCATTGAAAGAATAGTATCTCCTGGGTTTAAAACTGTAAAATATACAGCCATATTTGCCTGTGTACCAGAATGTGGTTGAACATTTGCATGTTCTGCATTAAAAAGTTTTTTTACTCTATCTATTGCAAGTTGCTCTGCAACATCAACAAATTCACAACCTCCATAATATCTTTTTCCTGGATACCCTTCTGCATATTTGTTTGTTAAAGGAGAACCAAGAGCAGAAAGTACTGCGGGGCTAACAAAATTTTCTGAAGCAATTAGTTCAAGATTGTTGTGTTGCCTTTCAATCTCATTGTATATTGCTAAAAAAACTTCTGGGTCTGTTTTTCTTAAGTTTTCAATCATTTATACCTCCTCTTTAATCTTCTTTATCATTTTATAACAAAATTAAATAATTTTAGTTTAAAATTTTTTATCCTTTTTCTTGTTAAAATAATAATGTGAGAAAAAAGTTTATCGATATTATAAAGAACATTGATTATCCATATACTTCAGCAATTGTGAACAATGAGAGAATTGGTTTTCTTGATGAAGTAGATGAAAATAGCAAATATGAATTAATAAAAATAGATGATATGGAGGGTATGAGAACCTATGAAAGGACACTTACATTTCTTATATCATATATTTTTAATGAATTTTACAATTTAAAAATAGAAATAAAGCACTCTTTTGGAGATGCAATCTATGCAGAAGTTCAGGGAAAAAATAATATTGAAGAGATAATTCCTAAAATTAAAGAAGAGATGAATAATTTAATCAAAAAAGATATTACGATAAAAAAATTAACTTTAAGGAAAGAAGAGGCAAGTGATTTACTTTTTAAAGCTAACAGTAATTATGAACCTAAACTAATAAAATATCTATCAAAAGATACTCTTAGTCTTTATTCAATTAATAATTATTATTCATATTTTTTAGGACCTCTTCTGCCAAAAACAGGTATGATAAAAGTATTTGATATAACACCTTTTAAGAGTGGATTTTTAATTATTCTTCCTGACAAAAAAAATTTTTATAAATTAGGAAAGATAAATAAAAGTAAGAAATTATTTTCTACTTTTGAAGAATCAAAAAAATGGGCATGTTCACTTGGAATAAAATATGCTGGAGATTTGAATGAAAAAATTGTAAAAAATGAAATAATTGAACTTATTCTTTCCCAAGAAGCACTTCATGAAAAAAAGATTGCTGAAATTAGTGAAATGATTAGAAAAAAAAATTCTAAACTAATACTTATTTCTGGTCCAACATCATCAGGTAAAACAACTTTAAGTAAAAAATTAAAAATTTATTTAAAAGTTTTAGGATTAAATTCAATATCAATATCTACTGATGATTATTTTTTTGATAGAGATAAAACTCCAAAAAGAGAAAATGGAGAACCAGATTATGAATCTATAGATGCAATTGACCTTAATTTATTGCAGAAACACTTAGATTTATTAATTGATAACCAAAGTATAGATTTACCAAAATTTAATTTTGCTACTGGAAAACAAGAGATTGGAGAAAAGATAATCCCTCAAAAAAATAGCATTATAATTATTGAAGGTTTACATTCAATTAATCCTGTATTGACAGAGAAAATCAAAGACTCATTAAAATTTAAGATATATATAAGTCCTTTAACTCAGATAAATTTTGATAACCTGAATAGAATTCCAACTCGTGATGTTAGATTGATAAGAAGAATTGTTCGAGATAATGTTTTTAGAAAAATTACTCCAAAAGAAACGATTAAAAAATGGTCAGATGTGATAGGAGGAGAGGAAAAAAATATATTTCCATTTCAAGATGATGTTGATACAATGTTTAATTCATCTCTATTTTATGAACTTCCAGTATTGAAATTTTTTGCTGAAAAAGATTTAATGAGTATAGAAAATATTGATAAGGAATATTATAAGGCATCAATATTGATTAATTTTTTACAACATTTTGCAAGTTTATCAGATGATTATGTACCAACAACATCAATCTTAAGAGAATTTATCGGTGGAGGTCTTATTAATGCTCAATAATATCTTTTTTATGAAGTTTTTTGTAATAACTTTTTGCGAATCTATGCGCCTCATCTCTTACTCTTTGAAAAAGTTGTAATACATTCGAATCTTTAGGAAGAATAATTTCCTTATCAAAATCTTCATAAAAAAGGGTTTCGAACTCTTTGGCTAATGCAATAAATTTGTATGGTAAATTTAACTCTTCTTTAACTTTTAATGCTACATTTAACTGTCCTCTCCCACCATCTATTAATATAAGATCTGGTTCCCATGGAAACTCTTTATCATTTTTATGTAAGAATCTTCTTATAAATACCTCTTTTAACATAGCATAATCATCTGGTTTATGAGTTAAATTTATTTTAAATTTTCTATAATAATCCTTTTTTTCTTTACCATTATAGAAAACAACAAGTGATCCAACACCATATTTACCAGAGATATTTGAAATATCATATCCTTCAATATATTCAGGAACTTTTTGTAAATTTAACAGTTCTTTAATTTCTTTAAGTGTTTCTTTATCTTTTGAAAAGTATATTTTTTGAAAATGTTCTTTTGCGTTTTCTTCTGCAAGTTTTAAAATATCTTTTTCAAAACCACTTTTAGGTATTTTAAATTTTAAATTTTTCTTAAATTTTTCTTTTAAAAATGTTAACAGTTCATAATCATTCTCTAACTTATAATTAATAAAAATTGTGTCTGGAATATCAATTTTTTTTGAATAAAACTCAGATATAAAGGATATCAAAATTTCAGATTCACTACCTTCTCCAACCAATTCATAAGGTTTTTCGAAAACCAATCTGCCGCCCCTAATCTCCATAAATTCAATCAAACTTAAATTTTTTTCTTTATAAAGGTAAACAACATCGAAAGATTTATTTTGAGTTGTTATAACTCTTTGATTATAAAAAACCTTATCAATTGATCTTATAATATCTCTTGTAATCGCTGCCTTTTCAAAATTTAAATTATTTACATTTTTTTGCATATCTTTTAATAAGGAATCTTTTAATTTTTTATAACTATTTTTTATTAAAAGAATAAAATCATTAACAGATTTTAAATAATTTTCTTTAGAAATATTATTTATGCAAGGAGCAGAACACTCTCCTAAATCATAATAGATACATTTTTTATCTGGTAATTTTTTTTCACATCTTCTTATTTTAAACAATTTTCTTCCCAAAGAGACAACTCTTCTCAAAGATTTTACATCAACAAAAGGTCCAAAGTAGATAGAATTATCTTTTTTTAATTTTCTTGTTATCTGTATATATGGATATTCATCCATAACTATTTTTAAATATGGATATGATTTATCATCTTTCAACCTAATATTGAATTTTGGTTTATATTTTTTAATAAGATTTGATTCTAAAAGAAGGGCTTCTTCTGGAGAAGATGTCATAATATAATCAAATGATTTTATGTTATTTCTTAGTATCTCATCTTTAGGAAATACTACATTTTTTAAATTAATATAACTACTCAACCTATCTTTTAAAGAGGTAGCTTTTCCAACATAAATTACCTCTCCCTGTTCATTATAAAAAATATAAACGCCAGATTTTTCTGGAACTTTGATTAAATCATCTTTCCACTTCATAATTACATTTTTCATTGTATTATAAATTTATGAAAAAAGTAGTGGTTATTTTTGGTCCAACAGGAGTAAAAAAAAGTGAAATTGGAATTTTACTTTCAAAAGAGATAAATGGAGAAATAATCTCCTTCGATGCTTATCAAATATATAAATATATGGATATAGGAACAAATAAAATAAGAAAAGAAGATATGGATAATATCCCACACCACTTAATTGATATAGTTATGCCTAATGAAACTTTCTCTGCCGGATTATTTAAAGAATTCGCTGAAAAAGAAATAGAAGAAGTTTTGAAAAGAGATAAAATTCCAGTTTTAGTTGGTGGGACAGGTTTATATATGAGAACACTTCTTTATTATGAACCTCCAAAAAAAGATGAGAAGATAAGAGAAATTTTGAATAAAAAATTCGAAAGATTTGGATTAGAAGAAATGTACAATGAATTAATAAAAGTTGACCCTTTTTATGCAAATAAGATAAATAAAAATGATAAAAAAAGAATAATGAGAGCTCTTGAGGTTTATTATATTTATAAAAAACCATTTTCTGAGTTTTTAAAAGAAGAAGATAGATATGATTCAATTAAGTTTGGAATTATTATGGAAAGAAAAGTTCTTTATAAAAACTTAGAAGATAGGATAGAAAAAATGTTTCAAAATGGATTTATCGAAGAGGTTAAGTTTATAAAAGAAAATTTTGGTTTTTCCCCTACATCAATAAAAGCGATTGGATATGAAACAATACTACAATATTTAAATGGTAATATCAATCTCGAAGATTGTAAAAAATTGATATTGAAAAAAACAAAAGATTATGCAAGAAGGCAGATAATATGGTTAAGAAAAGAAAAAAATATGATAATTATAGATAGAACTAATAAAGATGATAAAATAGTGATAAATGAGATTAGAGAGATTATAAAAGAGAGATGGAAGATTTAATTAAAAATTTAGAAAAAGAAATTAAATCAAAATTTGAGGAAATTGAGCGAATTGGAGAAAAAAATTTTATTAAAGTTCTGAACTCTTTCAGAAAAAACGGTGTAGTTGAAAGTGATTTTTTTGATTCAACAGGATATGGTTTTAATGATGTAGGAAGAGAAAAACTTGAGAGAGTTTTTGCAGAAATATTTGATTGTGAAGATAGTTTAGTTAGATCTCAAATAACATCTGGAAGTCATGCAATTTCAATTGTTTTCTTCTCCTTATTAAAACCAGGTGATGAATTAATCACTATTACTGGTGAACCATATGATACAATTCAAAGAATAATTGGAACAAAAAAATCTCCACTTTCTTTAAAAGATTTGGAAATTAAATATAAAGAGTTTAACATTATAGAGAATGATATTGATTTTAGAAAAATCATTAATGATAAAACAAAAATGGTTTTTATTCAAAAATCTATTGGCTATGGTAAGAGAAAAAAAACTCTATTAAACAGTGAGATAAAAAATTATATTGACGAGATAAAAAATATAAAAAAAGATACTATTATTTTTGTTGATAATTGTTATGGTGAATTTGTAGAAGAAAATGAACCAACATCAGTCGGGGCAGATATTATTGCAGGTTCATTAACTAAAAATCCTGGAGGAGGGATTGTTCCATTTGGAGGATATGCAGCAGGTAAGAAAAATTTAATTGAAAAATGTTCATCTCTTCTATCATCACCTGGAATAGGTAAATATGGTGGTGCTCAAATTGGTTTTAAAAGGTTAGCATTTATGGGTCTTTTTTTAGCACCACATTTTGTAAAAGAGACGCTTAAGGGTATGGTCTTTGCTTCAAAACTTTTATCACATTATAATTTTAATGTTTTTCCAGAATGGTTTGAAAAAAGAGGAGATATAATATTAGGAATTGAATTTAAAGATAAGAATAATTTAATAAAATTTGCTCAATTAATACAAAAATATTCTCCTGTTGATTCAAATGCAGTTCTTGAACCATTAAAAGAAGATTTTTATAATTATGAAGTTATAATGGCAGGTGGAACATTTACTCAGGGTTCGTCAATTGAGTTATCTTTTGATGCACCAATTAAAGAACCATATATTGGTTACTTACAGGGTGGGTTGATGTACGAATATATAAAATATGTTATTGTTAAAATTGTAGAAGAATTTAAAATGGTTTAAAAATGAGAAATTCAACTACTGAAACTAAAAAAAGATATTTGCTTTATAAATTTTTAATAATCATTATTCTTTTTTTCTATTTTTTTAATATTTATTCTATCGAAAGTCAAAATCTAAAAAGAATAATTACTGTTTTGTGTTTTTGTTCCATTTATTCTCTAATATTTTATATATTTATTCAACAACTCTCAAAATTATTTTTTTATGATTTATTAGAAAGTCTATTAGATATAATATCAATAACTTTTTTATTGAATTTATTGGGTGGTTTAAATAACATATTGATTTTATTATACCCTTTATCAATTATTAGATTTATTGACAATAACAAATTCTTAGCTATTAATTTTGTTTTATCCACTTTATCAATACTATTTTTATCAATTTTACAAAAAAATTTTATTTTACCAATTTTCTTTACAGTTTTTATTTTAATGGTTATATTTTATTTTTATTTTAAAAGAAAAGAAAATTATGAATTAAGAGAAGGTGAATCTAACTCTTCTGAAAAAAAACTTAATGAGATATATAACCTATCAGAGGTACTAATTAAATCTAATGATTTAGACAATCTTCTTAATGAAGTGTCAAATTTTTTAAATAAATTCTTTGGTTTCGAAAATGTTTTTTTCTATCTTTTAGATGAGACTAAAGAAAACTTAATTTTAAGAGGGACTATCAATAAGAGAAAAGAGGAAATTGGCTTTAGAAAAATTAAGCTTGGCACAGGAGTAGCATCAATACCTTTTGAAACAAAAAATTGGTTTTATGTTGATGATGTAAATAAAAATAATAGATATATTAAAGTTTACGATAATGTAAAATCTGAGTTTGTATATCCAATAGAAATAAAGGAAGAGATAGTTGGAGTTATGGGTATTGAGAGCGAAAGAAGTTTAGATGAAGACGAAATAAAAATATTAATAACAATTGGAAATATTATTAATATTTCTATTGAAAAACTAACCTCAATATCTGAAACAAAAAAGAAAATAGAGTTTATTTCTCTTATAAATCAAATATCAACCTATCTTGTCTCTTCTCTTGATTTAAATAAAGTAACTAAAAAAATTGTCGAGATATTAACTAAACATCTTTCTTATGATTATATAGGAATTTTATTGAAATTTGATGATAAATTGAAAGTAATTTATTCAGTGGGTTTTAAAACTCCTTATTTGGAAATAGATATTAACTCTGAAAAAGGAATAGTAGTTCATAGTTTTCGTGATAAAAAAACAATAATTATAAATGATGTTACTAAAGATGATAGATTTATTCAGGATACAAATTCTAAATCTGAAATGGCTGTACCCATTATTTTTGAAAAAGAAGTAATTGGAATAATAAATATTGAATCTCCAATATTAAATAGGTTTACAGAAGATGATAAAATTCTAATTGAAACTCTTTCAAACACAATTGGTATAGCAATTATGAATGCAAGATTCTTTGAAGAAACAAAAAAATTAGCAATTACAGATTCATTAACTGGCCTTGGAAATTACAGATATCTCATTGCATCAGTAACTAAAGAAATTGAAAAGGCAAAAAGATATGATTTACCAATTTCATTAATCTTTTTTGATTTAGATAATTTTAAGAGAATCAATGATACAAAGGGACATGAGGTTGGTAATATGATATTGATAAAAGTATGTGAAATTATAAAGGAAAAAATCAGAAGTTCAGATTATGCATTTAGATATGGTGGTGATGAATTCATTATTTTATTACCTCTTACTGATAAATTAACCTCAAGGGAAGTTGCAGAAAGAATAAGGTTGGAGATAGAAAAAACAGATGTTAGTGGAGTTAAATTATCAGCAAGTTTTGGTGTTGCGTCTTATCCAGAGGATGGTTTTAATTGCTTCGATTTAATAGGAAAATCAGATAAATTTGCTTATATTTCAAAATCCTATGGAGGAAATAGAATACACTATTAATTCTATTCTCCAATTATTCCATTAACAACTTTTTCAAAACTATTGTCGCACCAATTTTCTATATAATTTTTTATCTCATCAGCTTCATTTTTGACAGAATCAACAAAATTTTTATCTTTAATAGATTTTAAATTTATAATCACATTTAGATAACATGATAGAACCCCGCTTTTTAAATTTAAAATTGATACTCCGATATCAGAAATTGCATTTTTATTTCCCTTTTCTATTAAAATATTCAAAAAGGGTATAATCTCTTTTGATAATCTAATGGATTGTAAAGGAATTGAAGTTGCTCCTTTAAGAGCCTCTTCTATTTTTTGTTTTCTTATATTTTTTTCTTCATCACTATTTTTGGGTAGTTTATAAGCTTCCATCACAGAATTAAAACTTTCCTCATCTTCATAAGATAAATTTAAAAATTTATCTTTTAAATCTTTTAAATCATCAATATAATTTTCTAATCCTTTTGTTAAACCACACACCATTGCTGTAAGTGATGCTGAAAAAGATAGTAAAAGATTGCCTACACTTCCTCCTCCTGGAGTCGGAGATGGAGAAGACAACTCTTCGAGATATTTTTTAATTGATCTATCTTCCATAAATCCTCCTAAATAGGTAATAAAAAATTCAATCATATTATAATATAGAATCAAAATTATTATTAAAATTAAAAATAATTATTTTTATATTGATTTATTGTGATAAAATATCTTTAGAATATTTTAGGAGGTGAATAATGCCTGGACCAATTATCGATCATGATAAGTGTAATGGAGATGAAGAGTGTTTCAATGTATGTCCATCAGATCCGAATGTTTTTGAAATTAGAGGAGAGGGTGATAATAAAAAATCATATGTTGTCAATCCAGAAGCATGTATTGAATGTGGTCTATGTGTTGATGCTTGTCCAACTGGTGCAATAACATTGGAGTAATTTTGAGGGGATATGTTCCCCTCTAACTGGATGGGTGGCCGAGTGGTTGAAGGCACCGCACTTGAAATGCGGTAGGTGGTTAAGTCTGCCTCGCGGGTTCGAATCCCGCCCCATCCGCCAGGTTAAATAAAATGCCTGCAAATTTACCGCCACAATTTTATGAATTAGAAAAAGAGTATAGAGAGAAAAAAGACATTGAAGAAAAAATTGAGATTTTAAAAAAAATGTATGCTGTTATGCCTAAGCATAAAGGTACAGATAAGTTACAGGCAGATATTAAAGCAAAAATATCAAAATTAAAAGAAGAGTTAGATTATCAGAAAAAAAATAAAGGGAAAAGAAGCTCTTTTTATATTGAGAAAGAAGGGGCTGGACAAATTACAATTGTTGGTCCAACAAACAGTGGGAAATCAACTCTATTTGTTTCATTATCAAACGCCTTTTCCGATGTTGCTCCATATCCTTATACTACAATAAATCCTATTGTTGGTATGGCAAATTATGAAGATATTAAATTCCAATTGATAGATTTACCACCTTTAACAAAAGAGGTTGATTTTACAATTATTGATATAATAAGAAACTGCGATTTGATTTTAATTGTTCTCTCTTTTGATATAGATTATATTAATGAATTCAACAATATAATATCAATATTAAATGAGAAGGGAATAAATGTTCTTGGAGAGGGAGTAAGCGATGAATCAATCTTTGGACCATTAAATAAAAGAGGAGTTATTTTTGTTAATAAATCAGATTTAGTTGATGAAAAAAATATTAAAAATTATATAAATAATTTAAAAACAAATATACCTATTGTTTATGGCTCTTCATTATTAAATTATAATTTGGATAAGCTTTTAAATAAAATTTTTGAGGGTTTGAATATAATAAGAGTTTATACAAAGGAACCTGGAAAACCACCAGATATGAAAGATCCATTGATTTTAAAAAAAGGTTCTAATGTTATTGATGCAGCAACAAAACTTCATAAAGAGATTGGAAAAAATTTAAAATTTGCAAGATTATGGGGCTCAAGTAAATTTGATGGACAAAGAGTAATGAAAGATTATATATTACAGGATAAAGATATAATAGAATTTCACACAAAATGAAGAGAACAAAATTTTCTATCTTTCTGATTATATTATTTCTAATATTTTTATTTTTTATGAATGTAAATTTTATAAAATTTATAAAAATTTATTATGTTCAATTGATAATTTTTTTTATTCTATTTTTAGTTCTTATAGTTTTCTTTAAAATAAAACCATTTACATCATTCCTAATAATATTTCTCATCTCCTCTTTTTATTTTTATATCTATCCTAATTTCATTCAAAATAATTTTATTAATTTTTCTGAAACATTTTTTGTACAAGAAAAAGAAAATATTAATAAAATAAATTTAGATATTTCTTTAAGTTCTGGAAATTTGAAAATAGATAGTGATACAGATAAAGAAAAATTAATTTTTGATTACAACTCAAAATATAAAATATTCATATCATCTAATGTAAAAAACGATATTTTAAATTATGAAATATTTGAGAATCCTATTTTTAATAGAGTTGATTTATCTGATTCTGAATGGAGTTTAAAAATAAATAAAGATATAATTACAAATCTAAATATTAAAACAGATTGTATTAATGGTTATTTTGATTTAAAAAATTTAAAAATTGGAAAATTAGATCTTATTGCAAAATCAAGTAGAATAGAGTTATATCTTCCTGAAAAAGAGGGAACTTCATTTTTTAATATTAAATTTGAACCATCTACAATAGATGTTTATATACCTAAAAATTTTTATATTGAAGTTGATTCAAAACTAACTCAATCTGTAACAAATATATTAGAAGTTGGATTTAAAGAAAAAGAAAAAAATGTTTATTATCTTGATAGTGGAGATAAAGGTAAAATATATATAAAACTATCTGGAAAAAATTTAAATATAAGATTCAATTTCATTCAAGATTAATTTTTGCATCTCGATTAATGACATTTGTTCTATAATTTAAATTATGAAAAAGATAAAATTTTTCAAATGTGTTTTATGCGGAAGAGAATTTGAAGAAGATGAAATAACTTATACCTGTCCATATTGTGGTCAAGATGGAATACTCCAAACATACCTTGATTATGAAAATATAAAATTCTGTAAAGATGTTTTATTAGAAAGAGAACACACTATTTTAAGATATTTTGAACTTTTGCCTGTTGATAATTTAAATGGATTTCCTCCATTGAATGTTGGCTATACCCCAATCTATAAACCTGAAAGATTGTCTAAATATTTAAATTTAAAAAATCTTTATATAAAAGATGATGGTAGAAATCCAACTGCATCTTTTAAAGATAGAGCATCAGCTCTTGTTATTAAAAAAGCGGTCGATAAAGGTTTTGACACTATTACAACAGCATCTACAGGAAATGCAGCCTCATCACTTTCAGGATTAGCAGCAAGTATGGGTTTAATAACATATATTTTTGTTCCTGAAAAAGCTCCAAAAGCAAAAATAGCACAACTTCTAAATTTTGGTTCAAATGTATTTGCAATAAAAGGGACATATGATGAGGCTTTTGATCTTTGTATTAAATCAAGCGAAAAATATGGTTGGTACAATAGAAACACTGCATACAATCCATATACAATTGAAGGTAAAAAAACAGTCTCTTTTGAAATATGGGAACAACTCAATTTTTCTGTTCCAGATAAAATTTTTGTCTCTGTAGGAGATGGTGTTATCTATAGTGGAGTATATAAAGGTTTTTATGATCTTTACTCAATGAAATTAATTGATAAAATTCCACAGGTTATAGGTGTTCAAGCAGAAGGTTCATCACCAATAGTTAAGGCTTTCTTAGAAAAAAAGGAGAGAGTAACTCCAATAGAAAATCCTCAAACAATTGCTGATTCAATTTCAGTAGGTTATCCGAGAAATGGAACAATGGCTTTACAATTTGCAAAAAAATATAATGGGGATTTCATTTCTGTTTCAGACAGAGAAATAGTTGAATCAATACCTATTCTTGGAAAATTAACAGGAGTTTTTGGTGAACCAGCAGGTGTTGCTTCGCTATCAGGTTTAATAAAAATGGTACACAAAGGAAAAATAAAAGAAGATGAAAAAATCGTTGTTCTAATAACTGGAAATGGTTTAAAAGATATAGAATCAGCAATAAAAGCAGTAGGTGAACCATATTATATAGATAATGATATTAATGATGTAAAGAAATATGTGATAAAATAAAAAAAAGGAGGTGCAATATGGCAGAAACATTTTGGGATAAAGTGAAAAAAGGGTTTCAGGTTAGTGCAGAAAAAACAAAGGAATTTGCAGCAATTGCAAATTTAAAAGGTTCAATTTTTACTCTTGATAACAAGAAAGGTGGTAAGTTTAAAGATTTAGGTCTAAAAGTTTATTCTCTTTATAAAGAAGGAAATTCTCCAGAAGATATTTTTAAAGAGGTTAATAATATTCTTGAAGAGATAAAAAATATTGAAAATGAAATTAAACAGAAAGAGGAAGAAATAGAAAAGATAAGAAGTGAATCAAATATAAAAGAAGAAGAGGTTAAAGAGATTGAAGTTGAAGTAAAAAAAGAGGTTAAAAAAGAAGAGACTGAAATTGAAGTAAAAAGGGAGGCTGAAGAAGCAGAAAATAGTAAGAAGAAGAAAAGGTAATAATAAACATGGATAATATAACTAAAAATTTTATTGAACTCTGTAAGATACCCTCTCCTTCAGGAAATGAAGAAAAGGTACGAGAAAAAATAATTGATATGTATAGTGATCTTGGAAAATGGAAAGTAGATTCTATTGGAAATATGTATCTTTCTATAGGAGAAGGTGAAAAATCTCTTCTTTTGAATGCTCATATTGATACAGTCCCTGTTGATTCAGACAAAATAAATGTGATATTAGATAACAATATAATTAGAAGTGATGGAAAAACAATACTTGGTGCAGATGATAAATCTGGTGTTGTTGCAATACTTGAAGGAGTAAGAAAAAAGAAAAATGAAATAAAAGGTAGATTAGATGTTATTTTAACTGTCCAAGAGGAAACTGGTTTAAATGGAGCAAAAAATGTTAATACCTCATCAATAAAAGCAAAAGAGGGTTATGTTTTTGATTTGCATAACCCTCCTGGAGATATTGTAAATATTTCACCTTATCATAATACTTTTAAATTTTTTATCTATGGTAAAGCAGCGCATGCAGGAGTTGAACCAGAAAAAGGTATCAATGCAATTTTCTTATCATCAAAAGCAATAAGTAAATTAAAAATAGGAAGAATAGATGATGAATCAACTTCAAATGTAGGATTTATTAAAGGAGGTTCTGCCACTAATGTTGTACCAGATTTTGTAGAGATTTGGGCTGAAGCAAGAAGTAGAGACGAAGAAAAATTAATTAAGATAAGTGACGAAATCATTGATACATTTATAAAAGAGGTTGAAGATGGTAGTGGAAAAATAGAATATAAATTAAATAGGGAATATAATGGATACAAATTTGATGAGGATGATAAACTCATAAAAATAATAAAAAAAGTTTTTGATTCATTAAATATTAAACCAAATATAATTTCTACAATGGGTGGTTCTGATTCTAATGTATTTAATGAAAAGGGAATTAAAACAATTGTCTTATCTACTGGAATGAACAATGTTCATACAAAAGAGGAATATATAAAAGTTGAAGATCTTCTTACTTCAGTAAAAGTTGTAGAAAAGATAATAGATTTATATTTCGAAAATTAATGGAAAAAAAAATCTCTGAAGAAGTTGTTTTCAAAGGGAGTCTTCTTAAAGTTATTTTAAGAAAAGTTATAGTAAATGATAATAGAGAAACTTATAGAGAGATCGTTTATCATCCAGGTGCTGTTGGAATAATTTCTTTAACAAAAGAAAATAAATTAATTCTTGTTAAACAATACAGGTCGCCCTTTGAAGATTATTTAATTGAAATACCTGCAGGAAAACTAAAAGAAAATGAAAATCCATTAGAATGTGCAAAAAGAGAACTTCTTGAGGAGACGGGTTTTTCAGGAGAAATGGAAAAAATTGGAATCTATTCAACCTCTCCTGGATTTTCAAATGAACTGATATATATTTTTTTATGTAAGAATGCAGAATATGAAACAGATAGATATAAAAAAATAGGAGAAATTGAAAATTTGATATTTCTTAACATTGACGAAGCAAATAAACTACTTTTAACTGGAGAAATAAAAGATTTAAAAACAGCATTCTCTATAATTTATATAAATGAAAAATTTAAATCTTTTTGATAGTTTTTTAAGTTATATTGAACTTGAAAAAGAATATTCAAAAAATACAATATCTTCGTATAAAAATGATCTTGATGACTTCAAAGAATTTTTAACCAAAATAGATAAAGACCCTATTGAAATAGATAAAAAAGATATATTTAATTACCTTGTTTTTTTATCAAAAAAGAAACTTAAGCCAGCTTCATTAAGAAGAAAAATATCAGCATTAAGATCTTTTTATAAATTCCTTATTAGAGAAGAACTAATTGAAAATGATCCAACGATAGATTTAACTTTACCAAAAAAAGATAAGGTTTTACCAGATGTAATTTCAGTTGAAGAGATAGAAAAGTTGATAAATATAATTCCTGAAAAAGGATTTAAAGGAAAAAGAGACAAGGCATTAATTGAACTGTTATATAGTTCAGGATTAAGGGTCTCAGAAATCATAAATTTAAAAATAAATGAGATTGATTTGAAAAATGGATATCTAAAATGTTTTGGAAAAGGCAGCAAAGAAAGAATTGTACCTTTTGGTTCTTTTGCTAAAGATCTTTTAATAGAATACATTGAAGAAAGAGATAAAAATAATATAAATAGCGATTTGTTGTTTGTCACAAAAAAAGGAAAAAAAATAGTTAGACAAGAGATAAATAATATATTAAATAGATATGCAAAAAAATCAAAATTAAAGAAAAAGATTCATCCGCATATGTTGAGACATTCATTTGCAACTCACCTTCTTGAGAGAGGCGCTGATTTAAGAAGTGTTCAGGAACTTTTAGGACATGTTGATATCTCAACAACTCAAATATATACACATTTAACAAAAGAACATTTAAGAGAAGTTTATATGAATTCACATCCTTTATGGAGGAAAAATGATAAAAAGAGTGATACTAATAATTCTTGATGGTTTGGGAATTGGTAATGCAAAAGATGAAAAAAAATATGGTGATGAAGGAGCAAATACTTTACTTCATACGATTGAAAAAACAGGGATTTTACTACCAAATCTAAACAAAATGGGATTAATGAATTTAATTTATAATACAAAAGATGAAACTAATGGTTTTTATGGTATTTTAGAGGAAGTAAGCCCTGGAAAAGATACAACAACAGGTCATTGGGAACTTATGGGACTTGTTCTCAAAAAACCATT
>JAAYUH010000005.1 GCA_012517755.1 bacterium
AGACAGATTGAGAAGTAGATTTGAGTGGGGTCTTATGGTTGATATTGCTCCACCAGATTTTGAAACAAGGGTTGCAATATTAAAAAAGAAGGCAGAGAAAGAGAAAATCTTTGTTCCAAATGAAGTATTTGATTTTATAGCAGAAAATATAACAAGCAACATAAGAGAACTTGAAGGAGCTTTAATTAGGTTATTTGCACATGCTTCTTTGAGTAATAAAGAAATAACTTTAGAATTTTCAAAAAAAGTTCTTTCAGGTTTATATAATAAAGATAAAAAAGTTGATATAACTCCTGATAAAATAAAAAGTGTTGTTTCAAATTATTTTTCTTTAAAACCAGAGGATCTTGAAAGTGAGAGAAGATCCTCAGATTATGTTGTTCCAAGACAAATCGCAATGTATTTAATTAGAGATTTAACAAACTTATCTCTACCACAAATTGGTGATATTTTTGGTGGAAGAGACCATTCGACAGTTCTCTATTCAATTGATAAAATTAAAAAAGAACTGAAAAAAGATGAGAATCTAAAAGCTTGTATAGAAGAACTTACAAAAATGTTGATAGGTGATTAAAAACTTATGTATAAGATTTATGTTTATAGTAGAAAGTTTTGAGAGTTTTCCAATCTTTCCACAATATCTACTATAAGTTCTATTTTATATAAAAAATAAAAGGAGGAGTATAAGATGTTGAAAGTTAAAAAGGAAGATTTAATTCAGGGATTTTCTATAGTTGATAGAGTTATAAAATTAACACCAACTATGCCAATTCTTTCTAATATTTTTGTTTCAAAAGAAAAAGATAAAGGAGTATTAATTGCAACAGATCTTGAGGTTGGGATAAAATATTTTTTTGATTTTGAAGGAGACATAGAAGATTTTATTGTTCCATCAAGAACATTTGAAAATTTAATAAGAACATTACCTAATGAATATATTGAAATTACAAAAAAAGATAGTTATATTTACATAAATTCCGATGGTAAAGAATATAAAATAAGAACAATAGAGGATGAATATCCATTTATTTCAATAAGTGATGTAAGCAAAGAGATTTATATAAAAAAAGAGACATTAAGAAATGGTATTAGAAAAACAAGTTTTTCAATAAGTGATCCACAAAAAGGTAGAATTGAGTTTGCTTCACTTCTAATTGAAGTGAAAGGAGATGATATAAAGATGGTATCAACAGATGGTAATAGACTATCTATCTTTAAAACCTCTGAATTTAAAAAAGATGATAGTGAATTCAATTTTCTAATACCAAGAAATTGTGCTCAAGTTTTAGATAAAGTTCTATCATCTGAAGAAAAAGAAAGTGTTAAATTTGGTTTTTCAAATAAGAGTTTCTATTATGAAGGAGAAAAAGTTTATTTGATATCAAGACTTGGTCAAGGTAATTTTCCTGATTATGAGATGGTCTTACCAAAAAAGGAGGAAAATTTTGTATTGATAGATAGAAACTCACTTATTGATTCATTAACAAGAATTCTTTTAATAACAAGAGAGGGCAGTGGAAAAGTTATTTTTGATTTTAGCGATAAGGTTTTAACCTTAAAAGGAAGTTCAGTTGATGTAGGAGAAGGGAGTGAAGAGATAGATATAAAAGAAGGTAAGATTGAAAAAAATAAAATAATACTTGATAATAGAAAAATTTTAGAAGGTTTAAAAGTAATGAATGAAGATATTGTTAAAATAATATTTATAGATTCTGAATCACCAGTAACATGTAAAGAAGGTGACTATTATCTATATGTAATAATGCCATATAGATCAGAATGATCATCAAAAAATTAAAAATTATTACTTTTAGGAATATTGAAGAACTTGAAATAAATTTTATTGATAAATTGAATATAATAATAGGAGAAAATGGAAGTGGCAAAACAAATATTCTAAATTCAATATACTATCTTTCCACAGGTTCAACAATATTTTCAACAAAAGAGAGCGAGTTGCCAAAATTTCCAAACTCAAGTTTTTTTCTTGAAGGATTATTTAATAAAGATAGTGAAAATATTAAAATTGAAATTATTTTTAAAGATAAAAGAAAGATAATCTCAATCAATGGAAAACCAGTGTCTGGTTTAAGAGAATTAATTGGTGTTATACCAATAGTTTATTTTAATTATCGTACAAAAGATCTAATTTTAAGAGAACCTGAAATTAGAAGAGATTTTCTTGATAATTATATATCAATTATGGATAAAGAGTATAAAAAATTGATAATAGAATATCAAGATCTTCTTACAGTTAAAAACTCCACTTTAAAGAAGTTAAAAGATGAGAGAGGAAATTTTTATTATGAAACCCTACTTTCAACTGTTAATGAAGGTATGTATGAGAAAGGAATATTAATTCAAGAGAAAAGAGACTCATTTATAAATAAAATTAAAGAAATGATAGTTGATTTTGGTTTTAAAGATATAAGAATTGATTATGAGCCAAAAGTTATAACACTACAAGAATTAAATAAGATTAAATCAGATGAAATTGAAAGAGGATTCAGCTTATTAGGTCCTCATCTTGATGATATATTTTTTAATAGAAGAGGAGTAGATATCAAGTTTTTGCTTTCTTTAGGTGAAATTGAAGAGCTGTCATTATATATAATATTGTCATTATGGTTTATTTTTTATGAAAAATTAAAGACTGAACCAATTTTTCTTTTAGACGATCTATTTGAAACTCTCGACAAAAATAAAATTGAAAATTTGATTAATTTGTTGTATAATTTAAGACAGGTTATAATGACCTCTTTTGATGAAAAGGTCATACCAGTGGAACTTATAAAAAATAGTTCCACTTTTTTTTTAAATAAAATTTGAAATTAGATTGACTTTTTATGGAGAATAATATTGGAAAAACTATCAAAAATTCTCGATGAATTTTTAGAAAAAAAGGATTTAAAAAATAAAATCCTTTATAATGATTTAATTTTAAACTGGAAAAATTTTGTAGGTGAAAATCTTGGAAGTCATATTTTTCCTAAAAGTGTAAAGAATAAAATTTTAATACTTTATTCAGACCACCCAGTATGGAGTGAAAATTTTAAAATAATTTCAAATGAGGTTAAAAAGAAAATTAATGAACATTATAAGGTTGATTTAATAGATGACTTTAAAATTATGATTTTAAGGAAGGATTATGGAAGAAATAAGAAATTATGACGCTTCATTTATAAAAGTACTTGAAGGATTAGAGGGTGTTAGAAAAAGACCAAGTATGTATATTGGTTCAACTTCAACAGAAGGACTTCATCACCTTGTTTTTGAAGTTCTTGATAACTCTATTGATGAAGCAATGGCAGGTTATTGTAAAAATATAATTGTTACTATAAATGAAGATAATTCTGTTTCTGTTTTAGATGATGGAAGAGGAATCCCCCCTGATTTACATCCACAATATAAAGTTTCAGGTATTGAACTCGCTCTTACAAAACTTCATGCTGGAGGAAAATTTGATGGGAAAGCATACAAAGTTTCTGGAGGACTTCATGGAGTTGGAGTTTCTGTTGTTAATGCTTTATCAAAAGAGCTTTATATTGAGGTTTATAGAGATGGTAAAAAATATTATCAAACTTATTCAAGGGGTAAGCCAATAACAGAACTTAAAGAAGAGCCAATAAATTCAGATATCACTGGAACTTTTATTAGATTTAAACCAGACGATGAAGAGATTTTTGAAAAGATTGAATTTGATTATGAAATAATAAGAGAAAGATTGCTAACTCTCTCATTTTTAAATAAAGGTGTAAAAATTGTTTTAGTTGATACGAGGAATGATAAAAGAGAGGAATTTTGTTTTGAAGGTGGCATCAAATCTTATTTAGAAGAGTTAACAAAAGACAAAAACCCTTTAATAGAAACTATATATTTCAATGAAGAAAGAGAAAATTACTATTTTGAGGTTGTTTTCACATATACATCACAGGTAAAAGGGATTTTACTTTCATATGTAAATTCTATCAATACAATTGAAGGTGGAACACATTTAACTGGTTTTAAAAGTGGATTTACAAAATTTTTCAATGAAGAGGGATTAAAGTTTGATTTTTTGAAAGAAGATGAAGTTTATACTTGGGATGATGTATCTGAAGGCTTATATTCAATATTAAATATAAAAATTACAGATCCTCAATTTGAAGGTCAAACAAAAACAAAACTTGGAAATTCATGGATCAAAAAGGAAATAGAAGATTTTGTTTATCACAATTTATTAACTATTCTTGA
>JAAYUH010000045.1 GCA_012517755.1 bacterium
ATAAAGATAAATTCAGGTCATATTGAATCGATAATTATAAATCCTAAAAATAGTGATATTGTTTATTCGGGTACTACTACTGGTGGTGTTTTAAAATCAACAGATAGAGGAGAAAATTGGATGGTGGTTAATAATGGATTAGAATGCCTTTATACTAAATCAATTGTAATTGATTCTAATAATCCGGATATTTTATATGTTGGAACAGAACCTGGTGGAGTATTTAAATCAATAGATGGTGGAGAAAATTGGGAAGAAGCAAATACTGGATTCACTAATTCTTATATTTATTCTTTATCTATCAATCCAGTAAATTCAGACATTGTTTATGCAGGTTCATATGGAAATGGTTTATTTAAATCAGTTGATGGTGGAAAAAATTGGATATCAAAAAATAATAGATTATCTAACTTATTTATTAGAAACATATCTTGTGATCCCGTCAATTTAGAAATAATATATTTAGGAACCGATGGAGGAGGTGTTTTTAAATCAACAGATAGTGGGGGAAACTGGATTCAAAAAAATAATGGTTTAAAAAATAGATTTGTTTATTGGATAGAAATTGATCCAAAAAATTCCAATATTATTTATGCAGGTACTTATGGGGGTGGAATATTTAAATCAACAGATGGAGGAGAAAATTGGAAGGAAATCAACAATGGATTATCAAAATTAAAAATCTGGTGTTTAACAATCAATCCAGTTAATACAAATATTGTTTATGCTGGAACATGGGGAGGTGGAATCTTTAAATCAACAGATGGTGGTGAAAACTGGAAAGAAATAAACAATGGATTAACAAAATTAAATACCACTTCATTATTAATTGATAAAAATAATCCTGAAATTATCTATACAGGAACCTGGGAAGGTGGTGTTTATAAATCTATTGATGGAGGAGAAAATTGGAAAGATATGAATAATGGGTTAAAGAGTATATATATCCACTCTTTAAAAATGGTTCCAAATAACTCTAATATAATTTATGCTGGAGTGCTCGGTGGAGTATTTAAATCTACTAATGGTGGAGAAAATTGGATTAGTATCAGCGAAGGATTAACAAATAGTGAAATTTTGGTAATAATGTTAGATCCAAAAAATTCTAATATAGTTTATGCTGGTACAGAAGGAGCAGGAGTTTTTAAATATGCCTCAAAAATTACTAAAATAGTTCTAAAACTTCAGATTGGAAATAAGACTATGTATGTTAATGATGGTCCTCTTGAAATAGATGTTCCACCAATAATAATTGAAAGTAGAACTCTACTTCCAATAAGATGGGTTGCAGAACCATTAGGAGCAGAAGTTGGATGGGATGGAGTAGAGAGAAAGGTAACTGTTACTTTGGGGGATATTCATATTGAGTTATGGATAGGAAAGAGTATTGCTAAGGTTAATGGGATTAATAAAGCTATTGATCCAGATAATCCCAAGGTTGTACCAATTATTAAAGAGGGCAGGACTATGTTACCTGTAAGGTTTGTTGCTGAGAATTTAGGTTGTGAAGTTGGTTGGGATCCTGATACAAAAACAGTTACTATAACTTATCCTAAATGAATTTTTTTATTAAATCTACTTAATAAAACCTGAAATTATAAAAAGTTGTGCTAATGTATAAGTTAACATTATTGAAATACTATTTTCTTTAATTTTTTTCTTGAATTTTTTTATGGATAACAAGGAATCTGAAATTATAAAAAGAATTGAACCTAAAAATGGAAAAATGAATTCTCTAAAACTAACAAAATAATATCTTGGTATTGTTGAAAAACTCATTATTATAATAATAAAAATATAGATAAGAATTATAAATTGAAATTTATCTATTTCTGGTTTTAGATATTTAAATAAGTATGCTCCATAAATAAAATATGGGATCAAAAATAAATAAATATAAAACGGTAATCCTTTAAAATAGTTTGAAGAGGCCAAAAATGTTAAAAAGAAAAAAAGGTGGGCAATTAAAAAAGAAAGAAGACCTAAAATAAAAAAGCTTTTTTTATCTTCAAACAATAAAAATAGATCTCCAAAAAAACTAAAAATTAATGCAAAGATTAAGAAAATTATAGGTTTATTAGTACTTAGTAAATAATATAAAAGTAAAAGTGGCATTAAAAGAGTTTTTGAGAAAAACCTGCTTTTAGGAACCTCTTTTTTTATATAAATAAAATCAAGAATTGCTGATACTAAAAATAAAAAAAGGATTATATATCTTATTTCCATTTTCACCTCAACCTTAATTATAATATATTTTTATTATCCGCAACCAGGGTGTCTGACACCTCTGTTGCGGTATAAGATTATCAAAGTAACTCACTTGACAAAATGAAATTATGGTATAATAATTATGGGTGCGGGGTCAAGGGGAGCCCGACTTTAGGGTGGAATGGTCTTAGGAGACAAAAGTGGCCAACCGCACCCTTATAAAAAATATTTCAAAGATTTTTTGATATCGCAAAATCTGAATAAAAAATGTCTTAATTATTTCTGCAAAAATTTTGTTTAATAATTTTAATTACAAAAATATTTTAAATGTTTTATTACAAATCTTTTTTTACTAATAAAAATGGATTAATTTTAATGATTTTTTATCTGTATAATTTAATTCAAAATTATACTTTATTTTTAATATTCAAAGAAGTTTTAATAAAATTTATGGTATCATTTGCAATTTTTTCATTCGATAGGGTGATCAATTCTTTTTTAAGATTTTCAAGATTTTTATTGAATTTACCTATATCAACAATCCCTTTTTCTATATAATAGGTAAAAAAGTATATACCTTTAGGTCCAAAAGTTTTATCAATATATTCAGAAATATTATTATAGATATTTGTAGGAATATTTATTAATTTTTCA
>JAAYUH010000046.1 GCA_012517755.1 bacterium
AGATAAAATTGTTAGTGAGTATGTTATTTTAAATTTAAGCTCTTTTAAAGAAAATTTGAATGGATTTTCAATATATTTTCCTCCATATTATTTTCCTATAAACCTTACTTTTTTTACTGAAAGTGGTTGGGAAAATTTTCTCTGGAGAGAATTTACTTATTAAGAGCAGGAAAAGTTATTATAACTTCAGTTCCCTTACCTTTTTCACTTTTAATTTTAATTTCTCCTTTATGCATCTCAACAAGATCTTTAACAATTGCTAAACCAAAACCAAATCCTTTTGAATCAGCCTCTTTTAAATTTCTTCCTCTATAAAATTTATCAAAAATATACGGAATATCTTCATTATCAATACCAATACCTTCATCTTTAATAGAAACTATAACTTTTTCACCATCTCTTTTTAAATCTACATAAATATTTCCATTGTTATGGCTGAACTTGAATGCATTATCAAAAATATTGTTGAAAATTTCGCTTATTCTTTTTTTATCTCCATAGATATATGCATCTTGATAATTCAAAATAACATTAATATTCTTATTGTTGTATTTACTTTTTACAATATTCAAAGAGCGATTAATTTCTTCAGATAAATTTATTTCTTCAAAATCTAATTTAAATTTTGCTGATTCTATAAAAGAATATTCTCTCAAATCATTTATTAATGTTGATAACCTTTCTATCTCTTCTTTTATTGTTTTCAACGTTTCATCAATCTTATTTTCAGGTATTAATTTATCTTCTATCGCTTCTATATATCCTAAAATTCCAGTTAAAGGTGTTGATAGATCATGCGTAATTTGATTAAGTAAATCTTTTCTAATATTTTCGAGATTGTTTAATTTTTTTATCATAACATTAAAATCTTCAACGAGGTTTCCAATTTCATCATTAGTTTCTTTTTTTATTGCAAAATTAAAATCCCCAGTCGATATTCTTTTAGTTGCATTCTTCAAATCAACTATGGGTTTTTCAAGAACCTTTGAAAAGATAAGAGATATTATAATTGCAATAATAATTGAGAATATACCTCCAAGTAGTAAAGAATTTTTAACATCATCAAGAAAGCTTTTTCTAAAAGGACCTGGTTCTGATATAGGTGGAGGTCCATGCATCTTTAATGCTCTATCAAAATTTTGTGGGATAGAATAATTTAAAAATATTAATATGAACATTATTGCGATCAAAACTATAATAACTGAAAAAAGAATTATCTTCCATCTAATTTTCATCATTCACCATTCTATACCCAACTCCTCTTATTGTTTCAATATATTTAGGATTTTTTGAATCATCATTTAATTTCTTTCTTAAGTTTACAATATGAACATCTATACTTCTATCTATTACAGGTTCACCATAGAAACCATAAATTGAATCAAGAATTTCATCTCTTGAGAGTGCTTTTCCAAGATTTTTATACAATGCCATAAAGATTTTAAATTCAAGTGTAGAAGTTTTTATCTCTTCACCATTTTTAAAAATCTTATATTCCTTTGGGTGAATTTCGAGATCTTTAAATTTAATAACCTCCCTTTCTCCATATCTCCTTAATACAGATTTAACTCTCAAGACTAATTCTTTAAAACTAAATGGTTTAGTGACATAATCATCAGCACCTTCTTTAAAGCCAATTATTCTATCATCCTCTTCACCCTTTGCGGTAATTATTATAATAGGAATATCTTTTTCCTTTTTAATCTCCTTTAATGCTTTTAAACCTGAAAAATCAGGTAACATTAAATCAAGAAGAATTAAATCTGGATTTTCCTCATAATATTTTTTTAAACCTGATGAAGCTGTTTCTGAAATTATAACTTCATAACCTTCTTTAGAAAGATATAGTTTTAAGAGTTTTCCAATCTCTTTATCATCTTCAACAATTAAAATCTTCATAATATAAATAATATAATAATTAATTATTAAGGAAATATTAAGATTTTAAAATTTATGTAAAAGTTATATAATTAAATTAGAAGTAATTTAAAGGAGGTGAGAAGGATTAAACAAATCAAAAAATTTATTTGGAGGTGTTTAAATGAATCATTTCTTTAAAAAAAGTTTAACTACAATTCTTTTTCTTATTTTAATTTTTAGTGTTGTAAAGGTTTCAATTTCTGTTGATAGTTCAATTTCACAAAATCAAACAAAAATAACTATTCTTACAACATCTGATGAACATGGAAATGTTTATCCTATTGATTATTACACATTAAAATCTGCAAATAGGGGTCTTGCAAAAGTTTATACTCTTGTTAAACAGGCAAGAAGTGAAAATCCAAACTCCATTCTGATTAGTAATGGTGATGTTACTCAGGGTACACCACTTGTCTATTATTTTACAAAAATTGAAAAAGATGTCTCACATCCAATGATGGTTGCAATGAATTATATGGGCTACGATGCTATGATTGTTGGAAATCATGAAATTCAGGATTATGGTTTTGATTGGCTAATGAAAGTAGCAGGAGATGCAAAATTTCCAATTCTATCTGCAAATATGGTTAATAAAGAAACAGGTGAATATCCTTTAAAACCATATGTAATAAAAGAGGTTAACGGAGTTAAAATAGGAATAATTGGGCTTACAACAGAAGAAACAAATACAGTAACAGCCTCTTATAATTTAAAAGGACATTGGTTTGAAAACGCAGTAGAAACTGCAGGAAAATGGGTGAAATTTTTAAGACCACAGGTAGATATATTAATTGTTTCTGCTCATATGGGTTTTGAGTTTGGAAATGATACAAAGAATTTTAAATACATAGAACCACTAAGAGAAGGGAATGTCGCAGATGCGATAGTTCAAAAATATCCTGAGATTGATATTATGATAACTGGACATGATCATTATAATATTGCTCCTTTTTTAAGAAACGGAGTTTTATGTATTCAACCTTTATGTTGGGGTCAAGCGTTAGGAAAGATAGATGTAACCTTAGAAAAATCTGGTGATAAATGGAAAGTTGTTAAAAAAGAGGGAGTAAACTTAACAGTAGATGATAAAGTTGAGGCAGCACCTGAGATTCTTGATTTGATAAAAGATTATCATGAAAAAGCAGTAAATTATGTTGATTCACCAATTGGTGAGGCAGCTGAAACAATAGATGGTACTTTATGCCGTCTTCAAGATAATGCTATGTTAGATTTAATTCATAAGGTTCAGCTTGAAGTTACAGGAGCTGATATTTCAATTGCTGCTATGCTTCCAACAGTCCCGCCAATATTTCCGAAAGGACCAATAAAGGTGAGAGATATCTATTCACTTTATATTTATGATAATACCTTATGGGTTAAAGAAATAACAGGAAAAATTTTAAAAGATGCTCTTGAACAGTCTTATGCTTATTATAACACCTATGACTTTGGAGCAACAGATACGCCAATGGTTAATCCAAATATAAGAGCATACAATTTTGATACAGTTCAGGGAATTGAATATGAAGTTGATTTAACAAGACCTATTGGACAAAGGGTTATAAAGATGTCATATAAGGGAAAACCTGTCTCAATGACACAGAAATTCAAGCTCGCAGTTAATAATCATAGAGGTAATGGTGGTGGTGGATATACAATGTTTGCTGATGCACCACTTCTCTGGAAATCTGATGATGAAATTAGAAATTTAATTATTGAATATATACAAGAACAAAAAGTTATAAAACCTGAAGTTGATAATAACTGGAAATTATATCCAACCTATCTCCTTGATCCACTTAAGAGTAGTTTTGATACATTCTTCAGAAATGTAAAAATAGATACGTATCCATATGCAATTTATGATATAGATTCATCAAAAATAGTAACTAAAAATCATTTCTTATATCTTTTAAGTAAATCTACTGAATTTACTCAAGCAGAATTAAAAGTTGATTATGAAATATTTACAGGTTACGGTGCTTTCTTCTCAGAACTACCAATTACTAAAGAAGAGGCTGTTTTGATGACTGTTTATGTTGTCGGAGGTCTTAAAGAAGCACAAACAGTTGATTTATCAATTCTTGATAAATATGAGGATGGAAAAGATGTTTCAAGCTGGGCAAAGAAAGCATTTGCTTGGGCAATTAATAAAGAAATTATTAAACCAGTCGATAATAAACTCGAGCCAAAGAAAAATTTAAATTTAGGAGAAGTTATAAAACTAATTGTTGATGCAAAATTCCCATATATAACAATCCTTCATACAAATGATGTACATGGATATTTGACTGGAACTGATGCTAAAAATGGTGGAGTTGCAAGAATTGCAACAATAGTAAAACAGGAGAGAGAAAAGAATCCAAACACAATTTTAATTGATGCTGGAGATCATATCCAAGGAGCAAATATTTCCAATTTCTTTAAAGGTAAGAATGTGATTGAAGTTTATAATGCGATGGGTTATAACTATGCAACTTTTGGTAACCATGAATTTGATTGGGGAAAAGTCGTAACTAAAGAGAGAATTAATGAAGCTCAATTTACATATTTATGTGCAAACATAATTGATACATCAACAGGAAACACTTTTGCTCCAAAAGCTTATGACACAAAAGAATATTCAACACTTAAACTTGGATTTTATGGATTAGATACTGATGAACTTCCAATACTTGTCAATCCAACAGGTATTGAAGGATTAAAGATATTGGATCCAACTGATACTTCAAAAGATATGGTAAGCACACTTAAAAAAGAAGGAACAGATTTTATTATCTCAATTTCACATTTAGGTTATGATAAAGATAAATTACTTGCAGGTTCAGTAGAAGGAATTAATTTAATTATTGGTGGTCATTCCCACACAGTTTTAAATAAGGCAGATTTAGTAAATAATATTTATATTGTTCAGACTGGTGAGAAAGGTCTCAATTTAGGTAAAATTTATCTTCAATTTGAAAATGATTACTCGGGTTCCAAATTAGTTAATTTCAGATATACATTGATTCCAATTACTGACACTATCAAAGAAGATTCTACAATAAAAGCAATAATTACACCATATGAAGAGAGACTTAAAAAAGAGATGGATGTTGTTATTGGAGAAACATTAGTTGATCTTGATGGAGAAAGAGGAAATGTTAGAACAAAAGAGACCAATTTAGGAAACTTAGTAGCAGATTTTATGAAAGAGTTAGCAAATTCAGATATCGCTATAACAAATGGTGGAGGAATAAGAGCAAGTATAAAGAAAGGACCAATAAAAATTGGAGATGTATATAATGTTCTTCCATTTGATAATTTAATTGTAAAAATTGAAGTAACTGGAAAAGACATTGTTGAAGCTATTGAAAATGGAGTATCACAAGTTGAAACAGCCCAAGGGAGATTTCCACAAATTTCTGGATTGGTAGTAAAAGTTAATAAAAATAAACCTCCAATGAGTCGAGTTGTTGAGGTTTTATTTAATGGTGAACCAATTGAATTAGATAAAATTTATACTGTAGCAACAAATGATTTTATGGCAAGTGGTGGAGATGGTTACACTTCATTTAAGAATGCTAAATCTTCTGTTTGGGCAACTGGTAACTGGATGAGAGATGATTTTGTTGAATATGTTAAAAAGCATTCACCTCTTAATCCTCAAGTTGAAGGTAGAATAGTTTATGTAGAAGATTAAAATTTGGTTCTAAAAAGATTTAGGGGAGGTTTTTAACCTCCCCTTTTTTTATTGACACAATTCTAATATGGAATAAAATATTGAAAATAATGAGAAAAAAAATTGCTGATTTTATTATTAAAACTTTTAATCTCGAAAAAGATGATATAAACAGAAATTTCGGTTTTTTTGAAGGTATTCTTTCTTGTATTTTAAATTTTCTAATTTTTTTGATTAAATATTCTTTCAGCATTTCTTTAAATTCTGTTGCCTTAAAAGCAGATGCATTTCATACTCTTTCAGATATTTTAACTTCTATTATAGTAATTATAGGATTCTATTTTTCCTCAATAAAACCTGATAAGAAACATCCATTCGGACATGGAAGAATTGAAAAAATTGCTTCAATGTTAATGGCAATTATGCTTGTTTATGTTGGATATCAATTTTTAATATCATCATATAATAGATTTAAAAATCCAGTCCCTATAGATTTTAATTTAATAATAATATTGATATTATTTATTACAATTTTGATGAAAGAATTTTTAACACTTATTTCATTAGAACTTGGTAAAAGAATAAACTCACTTTCTCTAAAAGCAGATGCATGGCATCATAGAAGTGATTCAATTGCAACATTATTAATAGTTGTTGGCTTTTTTACTTTCAAATTTGGTCTTTATTCTCTTGATGGAATATTAGGAATGGCTGTTTCTGTTTTGATTGCTTATACAGGTATTTCAATAATATTCCAATCAGGCAGTTTTTTAATTGGAGAAGAACCGTCACAAGATTTAGTAAAAAAAATCAATGATATTGCATATAGTTTTGATTTTATTAAGGATATTCATCATATGCATATACACGATTATGGAAACCAGATTGAGATAACTTTCCATGTTAGATTAAAAGGTGATCAAACATTAAACAATGTTCATGAAAAAATAACAGAAATTGAGAAAGCTATAGAAAAAGAGATTAAAGGAGCGAATGTAACCATACATTCTGAACCTATCGAATCAAATGTAGAATAAAAAATAAATGTTTAAATATCTAATTTTTTCTTAGTTTACAAAAACAGACAGTCTACTTTTGTAAACTTTTTATTTAATTATTTTTTCTAATCCCCAAGCACAAACCATATAAACAATTGTAGGTAAAGAGATGAGACAAAGGTGTCAGGCACTAAAGTCTCATTAAAAGGATAAGGATGAAGAAGTTTACAAACATATTTGAATTTCTTAGTATTAGAGCAGTAGTAAAAAATGTTAAAAAAGGGTCAGTCCCTAATTTAACATTGTTTATTTTTTATATTAAGTATGTTAAGACAGAATCACACTATTCCATTAAATACAAATCTCCAGTAAAATATATTATAGAAGATTTTAATTTTTTCAATGTTTTATGAATTTATATGAGATTGTGAAAAACCCTCCATTTTGTCATTCCCGTATAAACGGGAATCCAATTCCTCCATTTTGTCATTCCCGTGTAAACGGGAATCCATTACTTCCATTAGTATTGTATATTCCTGCTTCCGCAGGAATGACGGTTTGGGTGACTTTTTCAGAGATCTCTATACAAGTTATTGACAAAATATAAAAAATATGTATAATTTTAATCTGCTCTATTTAAAATAGAGTGATAATTGATTTAAAGGACTTATTTCTTTTTTTGAGCCCTGATTTTAAATAAAAAATAGGAGGTTTTATGCCTACAGTTAATCAATTAATAAGAAAACCAAGAGAAAAGGTTTTGAGTAAAACTCGTTCAAAGGATCTTATAGGAAATCCTTTTAAAAGAGGTGTTTGTATAAAAGTATACACTACAACACCAAAAAAACCTAACTCTGCTTTGAGAAAAGTTGCTAAAGTAAGATTATCAAATGGAAGAGAAGTTATTGCTTATATACCTGGAATCGGGCATAATTTACAAGAACACTCAATTGTTCTTGTAAGAGGAGGAAGAGTAAAAGATTTACCTGGTGTTAGATATCATATAGTTAGAGGTGTTTATGATTGTGCAGGCGTTGAATCAAGAAATCAAGGAAGATCAAAATATGGTGCTAAAAAGCCTAAAAAAAGTGGA
>JAAYUH010000047.1 GCA_012517755.1 bacterium
CAATAATTCTATTTTTCAGTTCATATTGAGCCAAATTTTCTTTTTCTCCTTGAATAAGTCTTTATTGCCTCTTCAAAATCAGTTTCATCAAAATCAGGCCACAATTTTTCAGTGAAATAGAGTTCTGTGTATGAAATCTGGTAGAGAAAAAAATTTGAAATCCTCATCTCACCAGAAGTTCTTATCAATAAATCAGGATCTTTGAATGGATATGTTAAGAGGTATTTACTGAATTCCTCTTCATCAATTTTCTCTACACCTTTTCCTTTTTCAACTATTTTGTTTACCGCTTGAACAATATCATATCTTCCCCCATAATTAAGTGCAATTAAAAGGTTCATTTTCTCATTATTTTTTGATTTTTCTTCTGACCTATCGATTCTCTGTATAACAAAATCAGGAAGCTCATCTCTTCTTGATAGAAATTTAATTTTTATCCCCTTTTCTATCAGTTCATCAAACTCTTTATCTATTGTTTCTTTAAAAAGATTCATTAAAAATATTACTTCATCATTTGGTCTTTTCCAATTTTCTGTTGAAAAGGCGAAAAGAGATAGAGTTTTTATTCCATTATTATATGAAAATTCAACAGCTTTTCTTACTGCTTTAACTCCTTCTCTATGACCCTGAATTCTTGGTAGGTTTCTTAATGATGCCCATCTACCATTGCCATCCATAATGATTGCAACACTTTCAGGGATGATTATGTTTTTTTCCAAACTATCTTCCTAACCTAAAATATCTTTTTCTTTTGCTTTTTCGTGTTTATCGAGAGATTCATTGAATTTATCAGTCAATTTTTGAATTTCATCTTGAAGTCGATGACTTTCATCCTCTGAAAGTGTCTTCTCTTTCTCGCTCTTCTTAATTTTTTCAATTGCATCTCTTCTTATATTTCTTATTGATACTCTTCTTTCTTCAGTTAATTTTCTTATAAATTTTATTAATTCTTGACGCCTCTCCTCTGATAATGGAGGAAAGAAAATTTTTATAATGGTTCCTTCAATTTGAGGGTTAAGACCAAGATTTGCTTCATTTATTGCCCTTTCAACATCTCTTATGATATTTTTATCCCATGGTTCAATTGCGATTGTTTGAGGATTTATAACATTTATTGAAGCAACTTGATTAAGTGGTAATTTTTGTCCAAAATAGAGAACTTTTATCTCCTCCAAAATAATTGGGTTAGCTTTTCCAAGTCTGATTTTTGAAAATTCCTCAAGAAGATTTTTTTCAACCTTTTTCATCAATGCTTCTGTCTCTTCTATTATCTCTTTCATTTTTATCCTCCCTTTATAATAGTTCCTTGTTCATGCTTCAGTGCTTTGATTATTGAATCTTTATTTTTTATATTAAAAACAATGACAGGAATATTTGTCTCTCTTGAAAGAGATATTGCAGTTGGATCAAGAGCTTTCAAATTTTTTACAAGAAAATCTGTGTATGTTATTGATTTTAAAAGTTTAGCATCTTTATTTATTTTTGGATCTTCAGAATAGACGCCATCGACATTCGTACCTTTCAAAACAACCTCTGCATTTATTTCAGATGCTCTTAAGGCTGCTGCAGTATCAGTTGTGAAATATGGATTTCCTGTTCCTGATGCGAAAATTACAATTCTACCTTTTTCGAGGTGTCTTATTGCTCTTCTTCTTATATAAGGTTCGCAAACTTCACTTAAATTTAAAGCAGATTGGACTCTTGTCTCAAGTTCTAATTTTTCAAGGATTGATTGGATAAAAAGAGCATTCATAATTGTTGCTATCATTCCAATATAATCAGAGGTTGCTCTATCTACTCCAATTTTTTCTCCTTCAACCCCTCTCCAGAAATTTCCTCCACCAATTACAATAGAAATTTCAATTCCCATTGCTTTAATCTTTTTTATCTGAAGACAGATGTCCATTATAAAATCTAAATCATATTCTGAGTTTTTTTCTTTTGAAAGAGATTCCCCTGAAATTTTAATCAATATCCTCTTATAATCCATATATCAACTTTCACCTACTTCAAATCTTACAAATCTTCTTACAACTATATTTTCTCCGAGTTTTGCTATGTAATTTTTTATAATATCATTAACTTTTATTTTATCATCTCTTATATATGGAAGGTCAATTAAACAAACTTTTTTATAAAAATCTTCTATCTTTCCTTCAATTATTTTTTCAATAACTTGAGCTGGTTTATTCATATCTTTTAGTTGTTCTCTTATAATATCTTTTTCTTTGTTTAAAATATCTTCTGGTATCTCTTCTCTACTTATATATTTTGGAGAATCAAAAGCTATTTGAAGACAAAGTTCATTTGCAAGTTTTTTAAAATCTTCAGTTCTTGCAACAAAATCAGTTTCACAATTAAGTTCTAACATTACACCAATTTTTCCACCTAAGTGAATATAAGAGTGAATTATACCTTGTCTTGCTTCTTTCCCTATCTTTTTCTCAGCCTGAGCAAGACCTTTTTTTCTTAAATATTCAATTGCTTTTTCTATATTATTATCACAATTTTCAAGAGCCTCTTTACAATAAGAGACACCTGCACCTGTTTTTTCTCTAAGTTCTTTTATTAATTCCATATTAGCCATCTTTATTCCTCCTCCTTCTTCTCTTCCATTTCTTTATCAAATCCTTCTTTCATAAATTCTTCAATCTCATCTTCATTTGTAAGGAAAAGTTCTTCAACTTTTTCTTCTTCTTTTGTTTCTATTTCAATGACTTTTCCCTCTTTTCCTTCAATTACTGCATCAGCAAGAGCAGAAGTTATTAATTTTATAGCCCTTATTGCATCATCATTTGATGGTATAGGAATATCAACAACATCTGGGTCACAATTAGTATCAACAAGTGAAATCACTATACTTTTTACTTTTCTCGCTTCTGTTATAGCATTTATATCTTTTTTGGTATCAGCAACAAAAACAACTTTTGGTATTTTTTGAATCCCCCTTAAACCACCAAAAAATTTCATCAATTTTTCTTTCTCTTTTTTAAATTCTTTAAGTTCTTTATATGTAAATTTTGATGTATCTCCTCTCTCTTCCATTCTTATCATCTCTTCCAATCTATCAATTCTTTTTCTTATTTCTGGAAAGTTAGTTAAAAGACCCCCAACCCATCTCTCATTAACATAATACATTCCGCATCTTTCTGCTTCTTCTTTTACTATTTCTTGTGCCTGTTTTTTTGTACCTACAAAAATCATTATTTCACCCTGTCTTACAAAATCAGCGATCATCCTTGATGCTTTTTCAATTGCATCAATTGTATGACGAAGATCAAAAATGTGGATTCCATTTCTTTCCATAAATATAAATTTTTTCATCTTTGGATTCCATCTTTTGGTTTGATGGCCGAAATGTGCTCCGACTTCAAGAAGTTGCTTCATTGTTACCTGCATAAACTATCCTCCTTTTAGGTTTTTCCTCTGCTTCGTCAACTTCTCTTCAAACCTCTTTCAAAGAGGCACCATGAAGAAAATCAGAAGTATGTGTTATACCAACTCTTTATACCACAAAGATTAATTTTGGTCAAGTAACTGCATAGATAATTAATCCAATCTCTCTATTTTTTTATTCCCGTCCTCGCAAAAGCGGGGAAAACGGAAATCCAATTTTCC
>JAAYUH010000048.1 GCA_012517755.1 bacterium
AACCTCACTTAAGTTATGAGGCGGGATGTTTGTAGCCATTCCTACTGCTATTCCACTTGCTCCATTTAAAAGGAGATTTGGAATTTTTGCAGGTAAAACTTCTGGTTCTTTTAGTGTATTATCAAAATTTGGTCTAAATGGAACAGTTTCCTTGTCAAGATCATTTAAAAGTTCAAGTGATATTGGATTAAGTCTAACTTCACTATATCTCATTGCTGCTGGAGGATCTCCATCTATACTGCCAAAATTACCCTGTCCATCAACTAAAGGATATCTCATTGTAAAATCTTGAGCCATTCTTACAAGTGCCTCATAAACAGGTGAATCCCCATGTGGATGATATTTTCCAAGACAATTATGAGAAACCATACAATTTGCTATAAATTCATGTTCATTTTCAACCTGTATATCATAAGTTTTATCAATAATTGATTGATTAATTCTTTTTACTTGTATAAAAAATATTTTATTTTCAATCACATAATTAAGAAAATCATAATATTTTGATTTTATAAGCTTACTTTTTTCAAAAATGGAATCATTTAAATTTGAGTTTCTATAAATATTAATATCATCAATTAAATTTTTATAGTATCTTATTTTACTTTTTTCTTTATATTTTATTCCACATCTAATTTTTTGATTATCCTCAATACTATACCAACCACCTCCTAAATGCCTTTCTTTAAATTCATTAAATAACAAACCTCCAGCATATGGAATAATTTCATACTTAGATGGAATGGACTTAGATTGTTTTATTAATCCCTCAGCTTTAATATGATGTTTCAACTTTAAATTCTTAGTTATTAAATCATAACTATTTGATGATATCTCAAGAGAATATGTTATTTTTTTATTACTTTTTTTAGGAATAGTTATATATAATTTAGAATTAATTCCAAAATTTAAAAGTAGGATTTGCAAAGTTCTAATAAATATCTCAGAGATAGATGTTATATTAATAACTTTCCTATTTTTATTGATAGAGCCATCCCCATCAATATATCCACTTAAAAATGAGAAAATAACACTCTTTGGAGATCTTAAGATATAATCCGGAATATTTATGTTAGAAGAGTATTTATCACTAATTTTAAGTATTTTTATTAAATTGTCATTGATCTCTTTGTTGTTAATTTTTATATAATAAACATTTTTATTTATTAATACATTTGAATCAATATCGTACTTCTTTTTTAATATTTTCTTTACATTTTCAATAACAGCTAAACTATCAGAACAAAAAGAGATTCTATTTAATGATTTCTTTTTGTTTCTATCAATCCATCCATCTGATAAAAAAAGACCAATTAAATACCCAATCTCTTCGTCAATTACAAAATCATCAATTTTATAGTATGATTCAGGGTTAAATTCACCTGATTTTATAACAATATAATCATCGGGTTTAAGATCTTCTGCTCTTTTCCAGATAAAATTTAAATCATTTGTTAAAACCTTAAACATCTGTCCTTTTGTAGATATATTTCTAATTCCATTTTCGAGTTCGATCTCGATTAAATTTTGTTCAGGCATCATATATAATTCTGTAACTGTTTCAATTCCATTTTGAGTGTAAACTTTATCACCAATTTTAATCTCTTCAATAGGTATGAGACCATTAGGTGTAGAAATTAATGTTCCTTTGATAAAACATTCACCTACTACTCTTGCACTTTTTTTGAATGGGAGATTTGGTAAATTTCCAAGATCTAACATAGAATAAAGTATTCTTCTTTGAACAGGTTTAAGTCCATCTCTCACATCAGGAAGAGCACGAGAAATTATTACACTTAATGCATAAGATAGATAAGAATCTTTAAGTTCTTCTTCAATTGGAGAAATAATTTCTTTAGATATCAACCTCTTTTACCTCCAATGCATGTTCTTCAATGAAACTTCTTCTTATAGAAACATTATCCCCCATTAAAGTATCTATTATCTCTTTTGCTTTTATAGCATCTTCAATTGTTACCTTCTTAATAATTCTACTCTCAACATTCATAGTTGTCTCATATAGTTCATCAGGATTCATCTCTCCCAATCCTTTGTATCTATTTATATTAAACTTAACACCTTCTTTTGAAAGTTTTTCTATCTCACAATCTTTCTCTTCATCAGAGTAAATATATTTAATATTTTTGCCATATGTTATTTTATACAATGGTGGTTGAGCAACAAAAAGGTTGCCATTTTTAATAATATCTCTTAAATATGTCCAGAAAAATGCAAGAAGTAAAGTCTTTATATGAGAACCATCAACATCGGCATCTGTCATAATAATTATTTTTTTGTATCTCAGTTTGTTTATATCAAAATTATCAAGGATTCCAGTACCTATTGATGCAATAAGAGCTTTAATTTCATTATTATCAAGCAATTTATTCACAGTAGATTTTACAGCATTCAATATTTTTCCTTTTATTGGTAAAATCGCTTGTGTTTTTCTGTCTCTTCCCTGTTTTGCACTACCACCTGCTGATTCACCTTCTACAATAAAAAGTTCACTTTTTTCTGGATCTCTTTCAGAACAATCAGCAAGTTTTCCTGGTAAAGAGTCATCTAAAAATGCTTTTTTTCTTACAATCTCTCTTGCTTTTCTTGCTGCTTCTCTTGCTTTTTTTGCTAAATCAACTCTCTTTAAAATTATTTTCAAAATATTTGGATTTTTCTCAAGAATAGTTAATAAATTGTGATAAACAAAATCTTCTATTTCCTTTTTGATCCATGAATTTCCAAGTTTTGTTTTTGTTTGACCTTCAAATTGAGGATCTGTAATTTTTATATTTAATATTGAATATAAGCCTTCAGAT
>JAAYUH010000049.1 GCA_012517755.1 bacterium
GCATCAAATGAATTATCAAATCTCCTATAAAAATCTTATTTTGGTGTCAGAAAGATTTCTGAAAAAGGTTATCCAAACCGTTATTCCTGAGGAAGCAGGAATCTATATTACCGATGGAAACTCTGGATTCCCGTTTTCACGGGAATGACATAATGGAGGGGCTGGGTACCAGTTTTACCCGCTCCCCGCTTTCACGAGGACAGGTTTTGCGAGGACGAGAATGACAAAATAGAGGGTTTTTCATTAATCTCGTGAGATATTAAATGACATAATTTTTTACATAAGGAGGTAAATTTTATGACAAATGATAAAGAAATAAGAGCGCCGAGAGGGAGTGAGTTACATACAAAGGGTTGGGGTCAAGAAGCTGCTTTAAGGATGCTTATGAACAATCTTGACCCAGATGTTGCAGAAAAACCAGAAGAATTAATTGTTTATGGAGGGACAGGAAAAGCAGCAAGAAATTGGGAATCATTTCATAATATTGTAAAAGCTTTAAAGTCCCTTGAAAATGATGAAACATTGTTAATTCAATCAGGAAAACCTGTTGGTATTTTTAAAACAAATGAATTTGCACCAAGAGTTTTAATTTCAAATTCAATGATTGTACCAAAATGGGCAAACTGGGATGAATTTAGAAAATTAGAAGCCTTAGGTCTTACAATGTATGGTCAGATGACTGCTGGAAGCTGGATATATATAGGAACTCAAGGAATACTTCAAGGGACATATGAAACATTTGCAGCAGTTGCAAATAAACATTTTGGAGGAACTTTAAAAGGTAAATTTGTTTTATCAGCTGGACTTGGAGGAATGGGTGGAGCACAGCCTCTTGCAATAACTATGAATGAAGGTATATGTATAATTGCAGAGGTTGATAAAAATAGAATCGAAAGAAGAATAAAAACTGGATATCTCGAATATTCTGTTGATTCAATAGATGAAGCAATAAAATTGATGGAAGAGGCAAAGATTAAAAAAATTCCAAGGTCAATTGGGGTAAGAACTAATGCAGTTACACTTTTCAATGAACTTCTTAAAAGAGGTATAATACCAGATGTTGTTACAGATCAAACATCTGCTCATGATGAATTAAATGGATATGTACCATATCAAACTGATTATGAAGATGCTATTAAATTAAGGAAAGAAAATCCTGAAGAATATATCAAACTCTCATATGAATCTATAGTAAAACATGTTGAATTGATGATTGAGTTTCAAAAAAAGGGGGTAGTTGTTTTTGATTATGGAAACAATATAAGAGGACAAGCATCAAAAGCTGGATTAAAAGATGCATATTCATTTCCTGGTTTTATACAAGAGTATATAAGGCCACTTTTTTTTGTTGGTAAAGGACCTTTTAGATGGGTTGCTCTTTCAGGAGATCCAAATGACATTTATGTAACAGATGAAGTAGTTAAAAAAGAGTTCTCTTATGATGAACATCTTGTTAGATGGATAAATTTAGCACATGAGAAAGTCAAGTTTCAGGGGCTTCCTGCAAGATTATGCTGGCTTGGTTATGGAGAAAGAGACAAGTTTGGATTAATAATAAATGATTTAGTTAGAAAAGGAAAAATTTCTGCACCAATCGTTATTGGAAGAGATCATCTTGACTCAGGTTCAGTTGCTTCACCAAACAGAGAAACAGAAGGAATGAAAGATGGTTCAGATGTTATAGCAGATTGGCCAATTTTAAATGGACTACTTAATGCAGTTTCAGGTGCAACATGGGTTTCAATTCATCATGGAGGTGGTGTTGGTATTGGTTATTCTATTCATGCAGGTATGGTGATAGTAGCAGATGGAACTGAACTTTCAGATAAAAAACTAAAACTCGTTTTGACAAATGATCCTGGTATCGGAGTTGTAAGGCATGCTGACGCAGGATATGAAGAAGCAATAAATTTTGCCAAAGAAAAAAATATAAAACTCCCAAGTATTTAATAAGGGGTTTCTAAAAAACTTAAAAATAGTTTACAAAAGTAGGCTGTCTGTTTTTGTAAACATAAAAAAATCAAATTGTATGAGTGTTATATAAATAGTTATAAGTTTTGGAGTATAGAGATTTCAGAAAAGTCTTTATAAAATGTTTAACAAAAAATCTTACATTAAGTTTTAGAAGCACAGAGGTCTCTAAAAAAGTTATCCAAAAGTGTCATTGCTGTGGAAGCAGGAATCTATACTATTAATGGAAACTCTGGATTCCCGTTTTCACGGGAATGACAAAATAGAGGGGCTCTCAGTGATTGACAAAATAGAGGAACTGGATTCCCGTTTACATGGGAATGACAATAAACACCTTTATTCTTGCGAAAGTAGGAATCTATAATATAAATGGAAGAACTGGATTCCCGTTTTCACGGGAATGACATAGGGGATGGGAATGACATAATGAAGGGGAATGTCAAAATAGAGGGTTTCTCAATGATTGATAAAATAGAGGGGTTCTCAATGATTGACAAAATAGAGGGATTCTCAATGATTGACAAAATAGAGAAACTGGATTCCCGTTTACACGGGAATGACAAAAAGTGTTATTCCTGCAGAAGAAAGAATCTATATTAGTGATGAAAATTATGGATTCCCGTTTTCACGGGAATGACAGAATAGAGGGTTTCTCAGTGATTGACAAAATAGAAAAACTGGATTCCCGTTTTCATGGGAATGACAATAAACACCTTTATTCTTGTAAAAGTAGGAATCTATATTATTAATGGAAACACTGGATTCCCGTTTTCACGGGAATGACATAGGGGATGGGAATGACATAATGAAGGGGAATGACAAAATGGAAACAGATTTAAACTTATTTTTTAATATTTTAAATCATTTGCTGTTATGAATTTTAATTATTGAAAATTTTTATTAAACGATTACATACCCTCATCTCTTGAAAATTTATAATTAAATAAATTTAATAAAAAATTAGCCAAAAAGATTGTTTATTATTAATTTGAAACCATATTTCAGATAATTTTTAATACTTTTAGGATTTTTGGCTGTTAAAGTTCTAAAAATATAATTTGGTCTTAAATAAAAAGAAAGAAGTGCTTTTTTTCTCAAACTCATAACAGTTTCCCTCTTTAAATATTTTGTACCTCCAACAGGATTTGAAAAGTAGTTATGGCCTTCAGGGTCTTCAAACAATAAATTCTCTCTTTTCATCATCTCATAAAGTTCAGTTCCATAGTAAGGAGTTGCTATATGAAATTCAACAAAATCAGATGGAATTTTTTTAGAAAGTTCAATTGTTTTTTGAATATCTTCTCTATCCTCCCAAGGAAAACCAATTATAAAAAATGAATAAACTTTAAAACCAATTTTTTTTGCAAGCTTAATAGCATTTATATTATCCTCAACAGTCACACCCTTTTTCATTAATTTCAAACTTTTTTCACTTCCAGATTCAAGTCCAAAAGCAATTAAGTAACATCCAGATTTTTTCATCCATATTAACATCTCCTCATCAATTGGTTTAACTCTTGAATTAGCAACCCACGATATTTTTAAATTTCTATTTATTATCTCTTTTGATATTTCAATAACCCAGTCTTTATCAATGGTAAATGTATCTGCTCTGAGAAAAAAATTATCTATTTTATATCTATTAACACACTCTTCTATCTCATCAATAATATTTTTTGGACTCCTTAATCTTAATTTTTTTCCTGATACAATTGGTGCGAGACAATATATACAACTTCCTGGACATCCTCGAGATGTTTGAATAGTTGCCATTGGTTTATCAGTATCTGGATTTATATATAACTCATTTCTCATCAAGTCCCTTGCTGGAAATGGAAGAGAGTCAAGGTTTTCTATAAAAGGAGGTGGTTCATTTTTTTTCCACTTGTTATTATATTTGTAAATCAATCCTTTAACATCTGATAAATCTTTGTCGATTTCATATTTATTGATAAACTCTTTAATTACAAACTCACTTTCGCCAAAAAAAGCAAAATCTAAATATTCATAAATATCTTTTTTAAAAGAGTCCAATGGAGCAGTTATAAAATGTGCACCCTCTGCAACAGTTATAATATTTTTATTAAAATCTTTGGCAATTTTAAAAAATTTTAAATCATCTTCAATAGTTCCTGTTGTTATGCTCATTATTATTAAATCAAAATTGTAATCTTTAAGATCTTTAACAAAATCCTTATCTTTTTCTATCGGATAATCTCTAATTAAAACATCTTTTCCAAGATCTCTTAATATGGATGCTAAATATCCAAGATTATTTGGTGGTCTTAATGATATTGCAGTTCCACCTTCAACATCAGCCTGACATCTTTCTTCACCTCTCTGAAAAACTCCAACAGGAGGGTTCATTAAAAGAATTTTTTTTATCATCATAATTATTTTAATAAAAAAATTAAAAAAAGAATATATTATTAATTTTAAAATGTCAATATGATACCTTGAAAGATTATTAAAAACCCTCTATTTTTCCATTCCAGTCCTCGCAAAACCTGTCCTCGTGAAAACGGGGAGCGGGTAAAACGGGAATCCAGTGTTTTAATTGGTAAGATAGATTCCTGCTTCCACAAGAATGAAGGTGTTTATTGTCAATCCCGCGGAAGCGGGAATCCAGAGTTTCCATTAATAATATAGATTCCTGCTTCCACAGCAATGATAGTTTGGACGATTGTTCAGAAACCTCAACTTACACCATATTGACATTTTTACTTGATACTTTTTAAAGATTACTTACCTAATTTTTTCTTAAAAAGATTACCTAACCTCTTTATACCTTCATCAATCTGCTCATATGATGGCATTGAAAAATTTAATCTCATACAATTATGTACATCTCTATGAGCATAAAAAGATGCTCCAATAACATAAGCTACTTTCTCTTTTATCGCTTCAAAAAAGAGTTCTTCTGTATTTATTGATTCTGGGCACATAACCCAAATAAATAATCCACCCTCTGGTCTGGTAAATTTAATCTCCTCTGGAAAATATTTAATCATACTTTCAATCATAAGGTCTCTTTTCTTTTTATATTCAACTTTAACTTTCTCAAGATACGGTTCAAGATAACCTCTTTTTAAAAATTCGTAAGCAATATATTGAGTTAAAGATGGTGAGGCTAAATCTTCTCCTTGTTTTGCAATAACAATCTTTCTTATTACTTCTGGATCTCCTATTATCCATCCAAGTCTTAAACCAGGAGATAGAATTTTTGAAAATGTTCTTAATGCTATAACATGACTTGTATCTAAAGATATTAATGAAGGGAATGATTCTCCTTCGAATCTTATTTCACCATAGGGATCATCTTCAATAATAGGTATTTGATATCTCCTTGAAATCTCAATCAATTTCTTTCTTCTCTCTAAAGTTAAAGTGACCCCAGCAGGATTATGGAAATTTGGGATAGCATAAATAAATTTTGGCTTTATTCCTTTTTTGAATATCAAATCTTTTATACGATCTTCAAGAATTTCTATATCTATACCATCATCATTTACATTTATACCTACAAATTCAGCTTCAAAAGCATAAAATGCTTGAAGTGCACCAAGATATGTGGGTGATTCAACAATAATTGTATCTTTAGGACTTATAAAAATTTTTGCAGTCATATCTAATGCTTGCTGTGATGCGGTAGTTATAATAAGATTATCAATTCCAATGTTTATCCCATCTTTGTTCATTCTTTCAACAAGAATCTGCCTTAATTCTTTTAAACCCTCAGTTTCACCATATTGTAAAGCATCAGATCCATAATTTTTCAATATATAATCTGTCACTTCTCTAATCTGTTCAACTGGAAATAAAGTTGGATCTGGAAAACCTCCTGCAAGAGATATAAGTCCTGGTTGTTTAGCAAATTTTAGGAGTTCTCTAATTTCTGATGCCCTCATTCCTTTTACTCTTTCTGCATAAACCTTCTCCCACTCAATACCTATCTTATCAGGTGATACTCCCATAGACCACCTTCCTTTCATAAATTTTTTTGTTGCCTTTAATATTTTAATAAATAAAAACTATTGTGTCAAGACCAAAATAATGCTTTAAAATAAAGATGATTTGTATATTCTTAGAAAATTATGTGTTATATTTATAACAAATTTTTATTTGACATAAATAATATAAATGATAAAATTATTTTATATAAAATAATTTTAGGAGGTTTCAGATGAAAAAGCAAGTTCCAACAAAGTTAAAAAAAAGTGAGTACACATTTGATGCAGAGTGGTTAGAGGGAATGTTACAAGCACCATTAAATGCTCCTCCAATGAAACCATATTATACTGAGATTAAGAATAGAGAGGGAAATATGTTTCAAGTTTTATTAAGATCAATTAAAGAAGAAGAAATTGACACAGTCCTTAGTTTCCTCAAACTTACACTTGATGCTGAATATGACTTCTATGATATTGTTGGTGCAAGAACATTAGCAGAACTTCTTGCTTTGAAAAGAAAAAGAATGAAAGATCAGTATTTCTTTATTGGTTTGCATGATGGTAAACTTCTTGGTATTGCAAATGGTAGATTATTGAATGAAGATATTAATATTAGTCTTCACACAATAACCTTTGAAAGACAAATTGGTGCTGGTGGTGTACTTTTTTATGCAAAAGCTTGGTATGCTTTTGAGGTATGCAATCAACAGGAATTTTGGGCAACTTTTGAAAGTTATAGTGGTTGGGTTTTAGGTGGTTTAAGAATGGCTCTTCCTACATATCCTTGGCCAGAATATCAACATGAACTCGGTGGTGCAAAAATATTTTACCTTTCAAGAAAACAGTGGGAAGATGAAGTAAGAGACTCATATCTACAGCAGGTTATGAGAGGTGGATTCTTTAAAGAGGCTCCAGAAGATTTGATTAAAAAGAATGAAAATCTAACTGTCCCGGATAAACTCGATATTTAGTATTAAATTTTTTAACTAAACTAAGGGGCGTTTCGCCCCTTTTTTTATATTATTTAATTTTTTACAATTGATTATTTTTTAAATCTTCATCTATCCCAAAATTTTTTTATGGATTCAATACTTACTTTTTTAAATTTTTTTCAAATTACTCTCAATAAAAAATTTTTCAATATTATTTATTAAAAATCCTAAATGACTTGGTGTTGTAAATTTGATAATTTTGTTTTTTATGTGACAAAAATAAAAAAAGGGGGCAAAAGCCCCCTAAATCTATTTCATTATATGCCAATAATAATCTGGCTCTTTTTCACCATTTTTAATAGCAAGGGCTATCTTTTCTGCAGTAATAGGTAGTGCTTTAATTCTAATACCAATTGCATCTTCAACAGCATTTGCAATCATTGGTGCAGCAGGAATCATTGGATGTTCTGCCATGCCTCTTGCACCAAATGGTCCATCAGGTTGAGGTACTTCAACAATAATTGGTACAACTTCCTCTGGAATATCAAGAGCAGTTGGAATTTTGTAATCAGTGAAGTTTGGATTTAATATCTTTCCATTTTTATCAAACCTCATATCTTCATAAAGAGCAGTTGCTAATCCTTGAAGTAGACCTCCTATCATCTGGTCTCTAACATTAATAGGATTTATTGCTTTACCAACATCAAGAGCCTCAACTGCCTTAAGAACTTTAATTTTTCCAGTTTGTTTATCAATTTCAATTTTTATAGCAGCAGCTCCTACAGTATAATGTACATTAGGATGTCCACCCTGACTTGTTTCAGGATCCTGAAGGGCAGATGCAAACTCA
>JAAYUH010000050.1 GCA_012517755.1 bacterium
TTCCATTTTAGTTTTATTTCCTAAATTAAATTTGTATATTCTTTCTAATTTAACCTTAATCATTTTTATCTATTATTAAATTCCACCTCATATAAGAAATTATTTTATCTATTAATATTATACAATCAAATTAATTTTTTGTCAGCAAAACTTTTCTTCTTTTTTGTTGTAACTTTAAATTTTACCACTAAAACCCTTTCCTCTTTTTTACCATTATAATTCTTGCTGCAAACACTTTCCCTTTTTCCATTATGATTTTTAACACTAAAACTTCTTTCTTTTTACTGACATTATAACTTTGTATAGTTTGATGTCCATATCAGGTGTTAGTTCAATTGGTTGATAGTTATCATTTGCTGGTAAGAGAAAAACCTTATCTTTCTCTTTCTTTAATCTTTTGAAAGTAACTTTATTATTAATTATTGCAATAACCAATGAACCATTTTCAACTTGTATATCTGGATTAACCAAAAGAACATCTCCATCCTCAATTCCTAAATTTTTCATTGAATCACCTTCAACTATAAGAGCAAAAGAGACATCTTTTACCTCTCTATCTGGCATAGTTATGGTATCAATTGGATATAAGATATCTTCAAGTTCTAAAGGTGAACCAGCAGAAACATAACCTAATATAGGTATCTCTCTTAATGGAATCTTTTTTAGTGTGTATATAACTTTAAGTAGTTTCTCCTTCTCCTCTTTATTTAGAGTTCTGATAAGTTTATTTAATAGTGAAACATCATCTTCTGTAATTATATACTCATCCTCTTTTGATATTAGTTCAGTTATAGGAACATTAAATGTTTCAGATATCTTTTTTAATACTTTTAACCCTGCATTACTATAACCATTCTCAAGTTGATAGACAAATGTAGGGGAGTAACCAAGTCTTCTTGCAAACTCAGATTGAGATAATCCTAAACTCTCTCTAAATTTTTTAATTCTATTGCTGCTCTTCATAATACCTCCATATAGTAATTTATTAAATTATAAAAAAAATTAATATTTTGTCAAGCATCTATATTTTTATAACTATCATTTTTACACAAAATCTCTCACTAATAATATTTTTATAGTAATCACTTGATAGTATGTTATTTTATACTATGATAGATATAGTAAAAGATTTAAAGAATTTGAAGGTGGAAAACATAAAAAAGATAGGAAAGATGCAAAAGTTGGAAAATAAAAAAAGAAAGAAATGGAGATATCTTTAAAGAATGGTAAGGTTGGAGTTAAAAAAGAGAAAATATGGAAAATTGGAATTAAAAAAGGAAAGAGGAAAAGATTGTTTCTGTTAAAAAGGTTTAGATTTAAAAAAAAGGAGGGGCATGTTGTCTCTATTAAAAAGTTTAGATTTAAAAAAAGAAAGGGTTGCTAATATTTCTATCGAAAATAAAATGTCTGATGTATCTGTTGAAAACAAAATTTCTAATACTTTTGTTGAAAACAAGGTATCCAATAGTTCTGTTAAAGATAGAATATTTTACATCTTTATTAAAGATAGGTTACTTTACCTCTCTATTAGGATACAAAATAATTCTGAAATCATTCTACATTTTATAGATTATAAAAATATTAAAGGAGAAAAAAGATGTTTAAAGAGATTTTAGAGAAGTTAAAACGGAAAGAGATTTCTGAGATTAAAACAGATTCTGGTGATGAGTTTAGTAAGATCGAAGTTAGTGATGTAAAAGAGGAGTGTGTTGAAGTTAAGGATGAGGATTTTAAATTTTTTATCATATTTTCAAGCATTGACTATTTAGATCTCTATTGTGTTAAAAAGGGGAGCGATTAATTAATGTTATTTTTTATCAGACTTTCAAGCATTGAGTATTTAGATCTCTATAGTGTTGAATATAAAAAAGAGGGTTAGGTTGATGATAAATAGCAAGAAAGTTAATGAAGAAGAGGGTGATTAATTAATGTTTATAATTACAATCTATTGTAAAAATTGTGGTGAGATAAACAGCATAAAGAGATTGGTTAAGAGGAGTAGGATAAAAGGAGGCTTTTCTTATTAAGATGAAAGATACACATCTTATCTATCTAATACTTGCTTATATCTTTAATGAGTTTGATGAGAAGAAATTATTAAAAAAGATCTATGAATTATCAAATAAATCTGATGATGAGATAAAAGAGTTTTTAAATAAAATTGGAGGTAATTTATATGGAAGTAGTAAATAAAATAATAAATAGAAGTGAAAATTTAACTATCTACCTCAACTTTCCTTATAATGAGACAAAGGTGTCAGGCACCAAAGTCTCATTCTGCAGATAAAAGATAAGTCTATAGCGCTTAGTGCCTTTGTCTCACTCTTGAAATAAACGATAAGACTTTGATATCTGATACCTTTTTTAATTTTTATACTCCAGGTTGATTTGATATATAATTGTTATTATATGGATATTAAGAATTTAAAGAGGCTTTATGAAGAGATTGGATAATAAAAAACAGGCAGTGGAGCAGTATCATTGTATATGAATTTAAAGAAATTTAAATGAAATGGCATATTGGAGGTTTATATTCATATAAGAATTTGACGGAAGTTAAATGAAGCAGGATTTAGGAGATGTATCATAATATAAAGATTTAAAGGAGCTATACGAATAGAGTTTAAATAATACGAGAAGAGCTTGGATAATATGATAAAAGCAGAGGAATGGTGACATTGTATATGAATTTAAAGGAAGTTAAATGAGACAGGATATAGGTGATATATCATCGTATATGAATTTGAAGAAGCTTTATGAGGAGAGTTTGGATGATAGCTTAAAAGATGAGAATTCATTTTTCTATTTTTGTTCTTATGTGCCAGTTGAAGTTATACACGCCTCGGGTTTTAGACCAGTGAGATTAAATGTAAATTTAGATACTTTTTATCTTTCTGATGAAGTTACTCCAAAATATCTTTGTCCCTATTTAAAATCTGTTATTGAACTTTTTTTAAAGAAAAATTTGAAAGCAAAAAACATAATTTTTACTGATGGATGCGATTCATCAAGAAGAGTTTTTGAAATTTTTAAAGAGTTAGGTTTTGTTGATAAGTTTTATTATCTAAAGATACCTTTCAATGAAAATCAAAAAGATATTGAATTTTTTAAAGATGAGATAGAAAAATTATATCTGTTATTGAATGGAAAAATAGATAAAGAAAAATTAGTGAATTCGATAAATTTATACAATTCAGGAAAAAAGAAGTTAAAAGAGTTAATCAGTTATTCACAAAATGATAGTTTAAGTAAAAATTATTTAAATTATATTTTCCAGATAATTGATATAGAAGATTTTTTGAATCAAAAGTTTGAGATTGATAACAAAAAAAGTGAAATCAAAAAAAGATTTTATCTTTTTTCAACCATATTTCCATTAAAATTTATAGAGTTTGCTAACTCTTTAGGAATGTCTTTTGATTATGATGATACCTGCTTTGGATATAAAAATTTAAGTTTAATTGAAACAGAAGACCCCTTATTATCTGAAGATCCCTTGTTATCTGAAGATTCCTTATTATCTGAAGACCCATTATTTTCTATCGCAAGATACTACTTGAAAAGAGAGGGTTGTGTAAGAAAAAGAGATTTCGTTTCAAGGATAGAGAGTATAATTAAAAATTACAAAAATGGGAATTATAAAGGAGTTGTTATTTACAATTTAAAATATTGTGATCCTTTAATCTTTTATCTCCCTCTAATAAAAGACAGATTATCTAAAGAAAATATTCCAACACTTATAATCGATGACGATTACACTTTAGGTGCAAAGGGTCAAATAAGAACGAGAATAGAAGCCTTTTTGGAGATGGTTAAATGAAAATTGACGTTTCAAAACTTAAACTTTTATGATAAATTGGGGCCTGACCCTTTTTTAACATTTTTGGAGATGGTTAAATGAAAATTGATGTTTCAAAAGTAAATCCTAACTACCTAAAAAAAATATTATCACAGAGATATCTTTATCCATTGATTTATGGTGTTTTGCTACAGGTTTTAAGACCAGATGAGATTGGTAAAGTTTCAATAAAATTCGCACTTGATTTAGTTAAGAAAAATTTTAATCCAAAAAATAAAGTTTTTTATATCAATGTTTTTACACCAACAGAAATCTTTTTCCCCTTAAGTGTTTTTCCAATATTACCAGAGGTAGTCTCTGGTGTTACTGCTAATTTTGGTATAAGTGATGCTATTCTCTCTGAAAGCGATGAACTTATTTTTTCAAAAGATGTTTGTAGTGTCCATAGGAATCTTTTAGGATTAATCAAAATGGGTTTTCTACCTGATCCTGACTACATATTAACATTAGATAAACCTTGTCATTCTGCTGTTCATTCATTTTACTTAATATCTAAATTTTATGGTGGCGATTACCGTATTATAGATATACCTGAAGAAGAGAGTGAAAAAAATATAGAATATGTAGCAAAAAAATTGGAAGAGACCTTTAAATTTTTTTCAAATGAGCTAAAAATAAAAAATCCATATAAAAAGTTGGATAAGGCAATAGATTTATCTAATGAAACAAGAAAATATTTGATAGAGATTAATGAGATTAGAAAGAAAAAGGTTGTTATTGATGGAAAAAATTTTTTAGGTTATCTTGGTATGATTTTTTCTTCTTTTGGTTCAACTTATGGAAGGGATTTTTTTAAACTTTTAAGAGATAAATTAAAAAAATTGTATGAAGAGGGTTATGAATTACCAGTTAAGAAAAGATTGTATTGGTTACATCTTGGTCCATATTTTAAAACCGATTTTTTTGATTATTTGAACCAAAAAGGTGCCTATATATCTTTTGAAGAGACAAGCAATGTTTATTGGGAAGAGTTTGACAAAAATGATCCATTCAAATCTTTAGCTAAAAAATTAATCAATTACAAAATATTTTCTAATCTTGAAGAAAGATATAAAACAACTCTAAAGGCTGTTGATGATTACAAAATTGATAGAGTCATTATATTTAATCAGTGGGGTTGCAGGCAAGGAGCAGGAAGTTCATATCTATTAAGAAAAAAATTGATTGCTTCAGGTATTCCATGTATAATAATTGATGGTGATCTTGTTGATGAATCAAATTTTCCAAAAGAGCAGAACAAAACAAGGATGGAAGGATTTTTGGAGATTTTAAAGTGAAGTATTTTGAGTTTTAGTGATGAAAAATTGTTTGAAAGAGTTTATTAAAATGAAATATTATATTAATTATATTAGAATTGTTCTGAATTTTAGGATAAAAACTTGCTTAGGAGAAAATTTTTAAAATGAAATATTATATAGGAGTAGATATTGGTTCAGTTGCTACAAAAGTTGTTTTAATAAAAAATGATTCAGATGCTGAGTTCATTGAAGGAAAAATTTCACCAACAGGTTCCAATGGAAGTTTTACTGCTCAAAAGTTAATTGATGAACTGCTTAAAGAAAAAAATTTAAATATAGACAATGTAGAAAAAATTTTAGCAACAGGTTATGGAAGGATAAATGTGAGTTTTACAGATTTAACAAAAACTGAGATAAGTTGTCATGCAAAAGGAGCAAAATTCATTTTTCCAAAAACTAAAACAGTGATAGATATTGGTGGACAGGATAGCAAAGCGATTAAACTTAATTCAAATGGAGATGTTTCAGATTTTGTTATGAATGATAAGTGTGCAGCAGGAACTGGAAGATTTCTCGAAGTTATGTCTCATGCTCTTCAGGTTGATTTAAGTGATTTTGGAAAGTGCCATATCGAATCAAAAAAAGACACTCAAATTTCAAATATATGCACAGTTTTTGCAGAATCTGAAGTTATCTCTTTGGTAAGCGAAGGTGTTGATAAAAGAGATATAATAAAGGGAATAAATTATTCAATTGCAAAAAGAGCACTTACTCTTCTTAAAAGAGTGAATGTTGAAGAGGAGGTAACTATGACAGGCGGAGTTGCAAAAAATAGAGGAGTTGTTTTGGCTCTTGAAGATTTGTTGAAACTTAAAATAAATATACCTGATATTCCAGAATTTGTTGGTGCTCTTGGTGCTGCTTTATATGCAATAGAATCATAATAGGAAAATAATTAAATGAATTATAGGAGGATAAAAATGGAAGAGATAATTGAAGTAAAGGGAAGAGAAATTTTAGATTCAAGAGGAGATCCAACAATTGAGGTTGAAGTAAAAACTATTTCAGGAAGTATTGGTGTTGCTTGTGTACCATCTGGTGCATCAACTGGAAAATTTGAAGCATTAGAGTTAAGAGATAATGATGAGAGGTTTTACGGTAAAGGTGTGTTAAAAGCTATTAAAAATATTGAACTTATAATTGCACCAGAAATTCTCGGTCTTGATGTCTTAAATCAAGAAGAGATAGATAGAAGGATGATAGAGTTGGATGGTACAAAAAATAAAAGTAATTTAGGTGCAAATGCAATTCTTGGAGTTTCTCTTGCAGTTTCAAGAGCTGCCTCACACTTTTTAGATATTCCATTATATAAATATATTGGTGGATTTTTCACTGATACATTGCCAGTTCCCTTCTTAAATATAATAAATGGTGGAAAACATGCAGAAAATAATCTTGATATCCAGGAGTTTATGATTGTTCCATTTGGTTTTAACTCTTTTAAAGATGCAATCAGGGCTTCATCTGAAATATATCACACTCTGAAAAATATTTTAAAAAAGAAAGAACTTACATTAGGAGTTGGAGACGAAGGAGGTTTTTCACCAAATTTAGAAAATAATGAAGAGGCATTAAAATTGATAGTTGAAGCTGTGGATGAAGCAAACTATAAATTAGGAAAAGAGATCTTTCTTGCTCTTGATTCTGCAGCAAGTAGTTTTCATAAAGATGGTAAATATTTTTTTGAAGGAAAAGAGGTTGGTTCCTCCTTTATGATTGATTATTATGAAAAATTGATCGATAAATATCCAATAATTTCCCTTGAAGATCCATTATCTGAAGATGATTATGAAGGATGGAAAGACTTAACAAAAAAATTAAAAGATAAAATATTTATCATAGGTGATGATATTTTTGTAACCAATAAAGAGAAATTAATTTTTGGAATAGAAAATGGAATAGCAAATTCAATTTTAATAAAAGTGAATCAAATTGGAACCCTTTCTGAAACTCTTGAAGTTATAAAAATTGCAAAAATGAATGGATATAATTATATGATTTCTCATAGATCTGGCGAAACAATAGATTCTTATATCTCAGATTTAGCAGTTGGCACAAGTAGTTTAATGATAAAGGCAGGTGCTCCATCAAGAGGAGAGAGAGTTTCTAAATATAATAGATTGATACAAATTGAGGAGGAAGTTGGTGAAAATAAAAGATTTGGAAGTGAATTTCTCAGAATTAAAAGATAAAATTAAAGATAGAGAAATATTAATTTCTGTAATTGGCCTTGGATATGTTGGTTTAACAATAAGTGAGCTACTATTAAATAAAGGATTTAAAGTTTTAGGTTATGATGTCTCTACTGAAAGAATCAATTATCTAAAAAAGGGGAAATCATATCTTGTTGATATAGATGATGATGTCATAAAAAAATATATAGGTAAACAATTTTTTCCTACAAATTCAGTTAAAGACTTAGTTAAATCAGATGTTTATATTGTGTCAGTTCCAACGCCATTGAATGAAGGAGATAAACCAGAATTAAAATTTATATTAAAAGCAATAAGAGATATAAGAAAATCTTTAGATAAAGATGGAAAATTGATTATTTTTGAAAGTACTCTTCCACCTGGTTCAACTCAAGAATTGATATATCCAAAACTAAAAAAAGGTGGAAAAAAATTTTATCTCTGTTTTTCACCTGAAAGAATAAATCCTGGAAGCCATTATCCAGTAAACACTATTCCAAAAATAATGAGTGGAATTGATGAAGAATCACTTGCCATAGGAATCTACTTTTATTCATCAATTTTTGAGAAAATAATACCAGTATCAAGCACAAAGGTTGCAGAGTACATTAAAATTCTTGAAAATAGTTATAGATTTATAAATATCTCATTTATAAATGAATTTGCTAAACTCACCTCTCTCGATAATGTAGATATATTTGAGGTTATAGAAGGAGCAAAAACTAAACCATATGGATTTACGCCTTTTTATCCAAATTGGGGCGTTGGTGGTGATTGCATTCCAACAGTTCCAATGTTTCTTGTTGATAGAGGAGAAAAGTATGGTTTGAGAGTTTCATCTATAGAATATTCAGATCTAATCAACAAAAGTATGCCCCATTATTGGTTTAACAAAGTGAAAAAATATATTAAAAAAAATGTTTTAATTTTAGGTATAACATACAAAAAAGATGTAAATGATTTAAGAAACTCTCAACCATTAAAATTTATGGAACTACTAATAGATAATGGAGTTGATGCTTCTTATTATGATCCATTTATTGAGATGATTGAAATAAAAGGTAAAAAATTAAAAAGCATAAAACCAACAAAGAATAACCTCAAAAAATTTGACCTAATTGTAATTGGTGCTGACCATTCAGATATTCCATACTATGATTTATTAAATTTAAAAAAATATATACTCGATCCTTTTGGTAGACTTCCTAAATCAAAATATATTATTTCTTTTTAATTGTGGTAAAATATATTTTATGATAAAAGAGGATATGAAACATTTAATTAAAACTGCATTAAAAGATGTTTTTTCTGAAAAAATTAACAAAATTGTTGAGTTTGATAGCAACTCATATCTAATTTACACCGATTCAACCTTAATCCTTTTAAAAGATGATTCTATTATTGGTGGGATGAACAACCATTTTCGTTTTTTCAACTCATACCATTTTGGTGATAAGTGTGTTGTTATTGAAAAAGATTTGATTCTGAAATTTATGAAAAAATTTGATTCTCTTAAAAAGAAAAAACCAATTAAAGCCTCTGTTATGTTTATTGGACAAAAAAATGAGGTATACATTGTTTCACCAGCATTTATACTTGAATTCAAGGAAAAATTTGGAACAATTGGAAAAGCTGAAGATGGCGAAATAATAATATTTGTTCCAACACTTTTGTTGCATAAATTAGGTAGTGAAGAGATGAATGAGGATGAAATAAAGTCAAGAAGAATGATACAAATTATAGAAGATATTAACACAATTGTGTTTGATGATATTTCTAACTATGATGATAATTATGAGATAAGCATCTCTTTAACTCCAAACCTTTTTCTTGATACATCAAATGATGAAAAAAATGAATATTTTTTGAAAAAAATAGACGAGCTTGAAAAGGAGATAAAAAAATTAAAAGAAGAGAATAAAAAAGGAAGGAGGAAGAAAAGTGGAAATTAAATTTGAAAAAGAAGATGAAAAAAATATTATAGCTGCAATAAGTTATATCCCTTTTCTTTTTATTGTTTCATTAATTCTTGCAAAAGATGATGAATTTGTCCTTTCTCATGCAAAACAGGGTTTTGGTTTGTTTATTGTAGAAGTTATAATCTGGCTTTTAAGTTTAATACCAATAATAGGTTTCATATTTAAATATATTTTTGGGGTATTGATATTTCTTGTTGCTTTATATGCTTTTATAGAAGCACTTGTAGGAAAATTTTGGAAGATTCCTTTAATAGGAGATCTCTCACAAGAGATTAAATTTTGAGCAAGGCTGATTTATTAAAACAAAAATTTAGATTTAAAAAAAGTTTAGGTCAAAATATTTTTATTGGAAATACTCAAAATTTATTGAATTTAACAAATTTTATGGATGATGATTTTATAATTGAGGTCGGAACTGGTACTGGGAATATTACAAAAGAGATTGCAAAAAGAGTTGAATTTGTAAGAAGTTATGAAATTGATGAGAGATTAAAAGAGTTTATAAATCAAAATGTTATTTTTTACAAAAACATTGAAGTTAAATATATGGATTTTCTGTTAGAAGATAAATTTCCTGAGCGTTTCAAATTTTTTTCAAACCTACCATATTCTCAAGCAACAGAAATTTTGAAAAAATGTTCTATGATAAACAGTATAAAAGAGGGATATTTTATGATTCAGAAAGAACTTGGCGAAAGAATAATTTCTAAAGAAGGTTCGAAAAAATATGGAGCAATATCAATTTTTCTGCAAACTTTTTTCTCTTTCAAATCTCTAAAAGAGTTCAGTAAAAATCTTTTTTATCCAAAACCTAAGGTTGATTCAATTTTTATATATTTTAAAAGAATTAGAGAATGGAATGATGACTTTAAAGAATATGAAACTTTTTTAAAAGATATTTTTTCAAAAAGAAGAAAAAAAATAAAAAAATATTTATCAGATTATTTAAATGATATGAATATAGACACAAATTTAAGACCTGAAGATATAAAGGTTGAAGATTATATAAAAATTTATGAAAATTTTATCAGAAGCAAAGATAAATCTCACTCTTGATATATTAGGCAAATTACCACAAAATTATCACTATATAAAAAGTATTGTTTTAAAAATTCCAATTTATGATGAGATAAAAGTTGATTATTCTGATAAAGATGAGGTTTCATTTGAAAATATTTTAGTTCAAGATAGCAACATTGAAAAGGTCAAAAATCTATTTTTTTCTAAGATAGGTAAAAGTGATAAGTTTAATATAATAATTAAAAAAAATATTCCTGTTGGAAGTGGTTTAGGTGGGGGAAGTTCAAATGCTGCGAAATTACTGCTTCTATTTAATGAAATTTATAATTATCCTTTATCTGATGAAGAGTTAATTTCTCTTGGTGAACAAATTGGCTCAGATGTTCCTCTTTTTTTGAGAAAAGAAAAACTCTTATTGATTCAAAGTAAAGGCGAGAAAATCTTTCCATTATATGTAAAAGATTATGAGTTTTATTTTTCAGTAATCTATCCTAACATAAAAATATCAACAAAAGAGATTTATAATGAAGTTAAAGAAGTCGAGATAAAAGAAGAGAAAAGTGAAAAAGTCATTGATAAATTGATAAAATCAGAAGATTTTATACCATATCTTGGTAATGATCTTGAATATTATGCTTTTAAAATTAAACCAGAATTAAAAGAGATAAAAGATTTTTTATTAAAGCACAACGCTTTAAATGTTATCTTAACTGGAAGTGGTTCTTCCTTTGTCTCTTTTTTTAATTCTCCATATCCTCTTTATTCTCTTTCAAATCATCTTGAGGTTTTTCAGAAAGATTTGAATCGGAAGTTTCAGCTTTTTCTTTTTCATGCTTTAGGCTGGGAGAAGATTTATAGAATAGATACGCAAAAATAACAATTAAAAAACAGCCCCATTGAGATGCTGTTAATCCAAATATCTGGTAATGATCACCTCTTAAAAATTCAATTAAAAATGTGAATATTGAATATAAAATGAGAAAAAGAGTAAAGACACCACCATCAACTTTTACTTTGTTTTTATATCTTAAAAGAATGAATAGAGTTATAAAACCGGTAATTGAAAGAAGAGGTTGTGTAGGATAAAGAGGTATACCAAGTGGTGCAAATGATTCAGGGTTAGTGAATGTTATTGAAAATGGAAATGGAAGACCTGTTGGTTTTCCATAACAACAACCATTAAGAAAACATCCTATCCTTCCTATAGCCCATCCAAATGCAAGAGGAATTGATACGATATCAGTTACTTTGTGAAAAATATTTCCTCTTTTTTTCCAGAAATAGTATGAAAAAATAAGACCTGCTATTATAATTCCAAGATAAGATAAACCACCTTCCCAAAGATAGAGAATCCTCAATGGATGAGTTAAATAATATAAAGGAGTGTTACCAAAAACATAAAGTAATCTTGCCCCTATTACACCAACAATGATAACCCATATAGCGTAATCAAAGAAAGTATCTTCATCAACCCCTATTTTCATTAACTCTTTTCTTGAATAGAAAATTCCAAAAACAACTGCAACTGCAATCATTACTCCATACCATCTTATTGCATAGTCACCTATTCTAATAAAAATTGGATACATATCAACTCCTTTTCAAAAAAATTATCAAATTAATATTATAACATTGAAATATATTTCTAACATCTTTAATCTTACTATTACAGAACTATAAGTTGTATAATAGCTAATTCAAAGAAA
>JAAYUH010000051.1 GCA_012517755.1 bacterium
ACAGATAACACATATTGCTGTTAATTTATCAACCTTTTCTGCTCTTGATAAAATATATGGCATTGGACCAAAAGGTTCTCCTCTAAAATCTGTATCTAATCCTGCAACAATAACTCTCAAACCTTTGTCTGCAAGAAACTCTATAACATAAATTATTCTATCATTGAAAAACTGGGCTTCATCAATCGCAACAACCTCTGTGCCATCTTCAATTTTTGCTATTATTCCTTCGGGATGATCTATACTGATTGCTTCAACTTTTGCTCCAGAATGTGAAACAACACTTCCTTCATCATATCTTGTATCAAGTGATGATTTAAAAACCTGAACATTCTGCTTTGCAATTTTTGCTCTTTTTATTCTTCTAATCAGTTCCTCACTCTTTCCAGAAAACATACAACCAGTTATAACTTCTATCACTCCCCTTTTCATTTTTACCATCCATTCTCTTCAGGTACAATTGTTTTTAGAAAATCATTATTATTTCTTGTTTTTGAAAGCATATCTGCAAGTTTTTGAAGTGCCTCAAAAGTATCAGCATTTGCAAGAGCTTTTCTTAAAACCCATATTCTTTTATACTCGTCAGTAGTATATAGAAGTTCTTCTCTTCTTGTTCCAGATTTTTTTACATCTATTGCTGGGAAAAGTCTTCTTTCTGCAATTCTTCTATCAAGAACAAGTTCCATATTACCAGTGCCTTTAAACTCTTCATAAATCACCTCATCCATCTTACTTCCTGTTTCAATCAGTGCTGTTGCAATTATTGTTAAACTACCGCCATTTTCAATGTTTCTTGCTGCTCCAAGAAATTTTTTAGGTCCTCTTATTGCTGCTGGATCGAGTCCTCCTGAAAGAGTTCTTCCAGATGGTTGAGTTACAAGGTTATATGATCTTGTTAATCTTGTGATTCCATCAACAAGAATAACAACATCTTCATCCATCTCAACAAGCCTTTTTGCTCTTTCAATTGTAAGTTCTGTAACTCTAATATGATTTTCAGGTGGCAAATCAAAAGTTGATGATATTACCTCTCCTTTCGTAGACCTTTCCATATCTGTTACCTCTTCTGGTCTTTCATCAACAAGAAGAATCATAAGATTTATTTCAGGATGATTTATCTCAATTGAATGAGCAATTTTTTTAATCAAGGTTGTTTTTCCAGCTTTTGGTGGAGAGACGATTAACCCTCTTTGACCTTTTCCAAGTGGTGCAATAAGTTCGATTAATCTTATTGCTAAATCTGCACCTGGTACTTCAAGCCTAATTCTTTTATTTGGGAATATTGGTGTAAGAGTTTCGAAATATGGCCTTGTTCTTGCCTCTTCTGGTGAGATTCCATTTATTGAGATTATTTTAAGAAGAGCAGGGTATTTATCTTTTTCTGGTGGTTTTCTTACCCATCCCTCAACAAGATCTCCAACTCTTAAATTGAATCTTTTTATTTGAGATGGTGCAACATATATATCTCTTTGAGAAGGTGTATATTTATATCTTAAGAATCCATATCCTTCTGGCAATGTCTCTAAAATTCCTTTGTCTATATATTGTTCATCTGGTGGTATACCAGGAAAATAATCAAGTTTCCTATCAAGAAGCTGAGAGGGATGGAATTCTCTTTTCGTTGGCGTCTCCTCTTTTTTTATCTCTTCAGTTCCTAATTCAGAAGTTTCAATAGGCTCATTTTCACTCATATACTTCAAAATCTCGTTAACAAGATCATCTTTTTTGTAGTGAGAATAGTTTTTGATCTTATATTTTTGAGAAAGTTTGTACAGTTCCTTCATTGACTTATTCTTTAACTCTTCTACTCTTTCCAAAATTTTTCACCTCCAGTTATTTTAGAAATTTTAAGAAAAATGGTAAAAATACGAGCGATATTATGCTCATAAGTTTTAACAAAATGTTAATTGAAGGTCCTGCAGTGTCCTTAAAAGGATCACCTACAGTATCTCCAACAATACTTGCTTTATGGGCAGGAGAACCTTTTCCTCCGAACATACCCTTTTCAATTAATTTTTTTGCATTGTCCCATGCTCCTCCTGAATTAGCCATAAAAATTGCAAGAAGAGCACCAGAGATAAGAGAACCTGCAAGAAAACCTCCAAGCCCATCTTTTCCAAAAACAAATGCAATTATAAATGGAGATATTATAATTATAACTGATGGTATAACCATCTCCCTCAAAGCCCCAATTGTTGAAATATCAACACATCTTTTATAATCTGGCTCATCTTTTCCTTCAAGAATTCCAGGCATCTCTCTGAATTGTCTTCTTACCTCTTCAACCATTTTAAATGCTGCTTTTTCAACTGCTGAGATTGAATATCCTGAAAAAAGATATGGAAGAACTCCTCCAATAAACATAGCAGATACAACATTTGGTTTTAAAAGATCAATTACACTTATATTTGCTGCTTGTGCATAAGAGACAAAAAGTGCAAGTGCGGTTAAAACTGCTGAACCTATTGCAAAACCTTTTCCCATAGCAGCAGTTGTATTGCCATAAGCATCAAGAGAATCTGTTATATCTCTTACTTCTGGATTTTGATGTGACATTTCAGCAATTCCTCCAGCATTATCTGCGATAGGACCATAAGCATCAACAGAGAGTGAAATTCCAAGAGTCGCAAGCATACCAACACCAGCAAGTGCAATTCCATATATACCTGAGAAAAGATATGCTCCATAAATTGAAAAAGAGAGTATTAAGAGTGGTAGTAATGTGCTTTCCATTCCAGTTGAAAAACCTGCTAAAATATTTGTTGCTGCTCCTGTTGTTGCGGCTTCAGCTATTTTTTTAATTGGCTTACCACCAGTATAATATTGAGTTACAAGACCTATGACAACACCACTTATCAAACCTAAAAATACAGAATAAAAAGGATTTAAATCATTTATATAAATTTTTGTAAAAACGAAAGATATTATTGCAAATATTACAGAACTTATCATAGTTCCACCTGTTAATGCGCTTTGAGGAGAAAGATTTTTAAAAATTTTTGAAGAAAATTTGATATATAAAATACCTAAAATAGAGGATATTAAACCAAGAGAAACTATCAAGAATGGATAATATATACCTTTCTCTCCAATTGGGAAAGATGATTTAGATGATAGAACCAAAGATATTGCTATAACTATTGATGAAACTGTGGCACCTACATAAGATTCATAAAGATCTGCACCCATTCCTGCAACATCACCAACATTATCACCAACATTATCTGCAATTGTTGCCGGATTTCTTGGGTCATCCTCAGGGATACCTGCTTCAATTTTTCCAACAAGGTCAGCTCCAACATCTGCGGCTTTAGTAAATATTCCACCACCAACTCTTGCAAAAAGTGCAACAAAACTTGCCCCCATTGAATATCCTGTTATCATCATAATTGGTCCGACTTTTTGAAGTAATGTGATTGATAGAATAAAGACAATTGTCAAACCAAGTATACCAAATGAAGATACTGTTATTCCCATAACAGCACCACCTGAAAATGCTAAATCTATTGCTTTTCCTCCGGATTCTCTTGCAGCATTTGTTGTTCTTCCATTTGTTCTTGTTGCAATACTCATACCAATAAAACCTGAAAATGCAGAAAGAAAATTTCCAAAGATGAATGATAGAGCAACAAAAGGGTTTATTAAAACCGCAACAATAATAGCAAATATTACAACAATCACACCCATAACTTTCCACTCACGAACAAGAAAAGCTGAAGCTCCTTTTCTGATTGCAAGAGAAATTTTTTTAATCTCTTCGCTACCTTCTGGTTTTTTAAGAATATCAAAAATCAAAAAAATAGCAAACAAAAACCCAATAAGACTTACAACAATTGATAGAATTAGTAAATCCATTTTTAATCCTCCTTATTTTTTGGAGCCAGCGACCCGAGTTGAACGGGCGACCAGCTGATTACGAATCAGCCGCTCTACCTCTGAGCTACGCTGGCGAGCTGGAAACTATTTTAAAAAATATAATGAGATTATTATGGAGCGGGAGACGGGACTCGAACCCGCGACAGCCACCTTGGCAAGGTGGTGCTCTACCACTGAGCTACTCCCGCATGGCGGGATCGACGGGATTCGAACCCGCGATCTCCAGCGTGACAGGCTGGCGTGTTAGACCGCTACACTACGACCCCTTAAACTTAACTATCTCTGGTGGGCGAAACAGGAATCGAACCTGTGACCCCTTGCTTGTGAAGCAAGTGCTCTACCTCTGAGCCATTCGCCCCGCTTTATTATTCTAATAAAAATCAATCTTTTGTCAAGTCCCTGTATAAGTCCCAACATGGGGTAAGGGTATACTCTCCATTTAATATCATTAAACCTTTAGATAAATTCCCATTTGGAGTTTCAATTACTAAATGATAATGATTACTCATCAAACATATACCCTTCTTCAAATTCTATTCTTAAAGGTCTTGCCATATGATGATTGTAAATTATAAAATGTTACATTTCAAGACCTAACCCCAAAAGTATACAAACTGGATTCCCAATCAAGTTGGGAATGACAAAGAAAAAAATTAGAGGAATAACAAAAAAAGAAGTTAGAGGAATAAGAGAATAAAGATAACAGATATTTCTGGATTCCCAATAGCCTTGGGAATGACAGAAAGAAAAATCCGAGGAATGACAAAATAAAGAAGAAGTCAGAGGAATGACAGAAAAAGAAAATGTTATATTTCAAGACTTGATCTTAAGATAGAAGTGACAGAAAATAAGTTAGAATTTTTAACTTGATTTAAAAATTAATACTCCCTATGTGTTATGTTGTTATACAAGATATATAATCTTTATTTTTTGTTAT
>JAAYUH010000052.1 GCA_012517755.1 bacterium
AGACAATTATTGAGTTCAGTTCATTAGATTTTTCTAACAATATTTTTATTCTATTATTTTCAATTTCTTCTTTCTCTAATTTTGTTAATCTTGAAAACTCTCCCATATGTGGAGCAAGAATTGTCGTATATTTTCTATCTTTTAATAAATTTAGATCATCTTTAATCGCGGTTAATCCATCACCATCAATAATAATGGGCTTTTGAATATTTTTTATAAGTTCTAAAATTAAATCCTCTGTTTCAAGATTCAATCCCATTCCAGGTCCTAAAACAACCACATCAACATCATTTACAATTTCCATTAACCTCTCAAAATTATTTTTTGAAATTGTGCCATCTAAGGTCTCTTCCATTGGATAATAGACAACCTCTTTTGCAGTTATAGATAAATATGGAACAATTGATTTAACTGTAGCAAGCCTTGAATAACCTCCTCCACATTTTAAGAATGAATATGATGAAAAATATGGAGCACCCATATATTTCTTACTCCCAGAAATAAAAAGAATATCACCAAAATCTTTTTTATGTCCCTCTTTTTTTCTTTCAGGTAATATGATAGGTTCATTAATTTGAATTTTGATGTCTTTATAAATATTTTCATGATAAGAGATGTATGATAATACCAATTTTCCACACCTTTCATAACCAGGTAAAATCAAATTTCCAAACTTTGGTAGACCAAATGTAACTGTTGAATTTGCTTTAATTGATATCCCCATCTCTTTTCCATTGTCACCGTTTATTCCAGATGGAATATCTACACTCAAAACATATTTTTCTGAACTATTGATCAGTTTAATTATCTCCTTTAAATCTCCCTCAATATCTCTCTTTAGTCCAGTGCCAAAAATAGCATCTATAATAATTTCGCAATCTTTAATATCCTCTTTTATTTTTAATAAATCTATATCATTTATAATTGGAATTCCAATTTTTTTAATTCTTTCAAAATTTAATTTTGCATCTCCTTTGAGGGTCTTTTCGTCTTTTAACAAAAAAACCTTCACTTTTGATTTTAAAGAATATAGTTTTCTTGCGATAGCAAAACCATCTCCTCCATTGTTGCCCCCTCCACAAAAAATTAGAATTTTTTTATTTTCAAGAGAACCAATCTCTTTAAAAAGAAAATTAACTACACTTATTGCAGCATTTTCCATAAGAATCTGTGAATCAACACCAAAATCTATCTCCACTCTCTTATCAAGTTCATTTATTTTTTCTGTATCAACAACTTTCATAATTAAAACCTCCTTAGTATAATAATACCTCAAATTTACAGGTTAACAATGAGACATTCTCATTGTTAACCATTTAAAAAATTTTAAATTTATTAAGTTAGGTTATAATAAAAATATGAAGAAAATTCTATTTTTCACAGATACTCATCTACAGGAAGTCCCAATTTCAAGTAGAAAAGATAATTATCTTGAATCAATCATTAAAAAGGTTGAGGAGATTAAAGATATTGCAAATAGTGAAAATGTTGATTATGTCCTTTTTGGAGGAGATTTTTTTAGTAGACCATCTCCAAGTGATGAAGTTATAATTTCTCTAATAAAAGTTCTAAAAAAATTTAACGCAAGACCAATCATAAGCATTCTTGGTAATCATGATATTGAAGGAAGAAATCCTGAAACATATAACAGAAAAGCGGTAAAGATTCTTGAAGAGGCTCACTTAGTAAAATTTTTAAAAGATGGAGAAATTTATCCACCTTTTGATACTGAGATAGAGATTCAAGGAACAAACTATAAGAACGGAGTTGATTCAGACCCTAATTTACTTAAGGTTGGGAAGAAAAGAAAAGGGCTTATTTTAATACAAATGGTTCACTCTTATGTCTTACCATTTAAAGTTCCATTTCAAGCACTATCTCTTGAAGAGGTTGCAAACATAACAGAGGCAGATATCATTTTAATTGGTCATTTCCATGATGGTTTTGGTGAAAGAAGAGTTAATAGTAAAATATTTATCTCTCCTGGAAGCATTGCAAGGGATTCAATAAATCAGTTTGATAGAATCCCACAAGTTGTTCTTTTGAAAATTGATGGATCAAAAATTGATATTCAGTTCATAAAACTCAAAAATGTTCTTAAAAAAGAGGAGATAGAATCAAAAGAGATTGAGGAGATAAAAGATTTTTTATTTAATGATTTTTTCCAATCATTAAAAGGAGAAAATATTGACTCTTTTGAACCAGAAAAGATAATTGATGAGATTTTAAAAGATGAGAATGTTGATGAAGATGTTAAAAAAGAGGTTTTAAAAAGATATGAAGAGGCAAGAGAAAAATATAGTTGAGAATCTTGATGAATTTAAAGAAAAATTCAGAAAAATAAATAGTAGTTTAGAAGATTTAATCAAAGAAAGAGATAGATATATTGAGTTAATAAATAGTAGAAAGGAAAAAATAGAAGAAATAGAAAATTTTAATTTCTCAACTTTTTTTGTTGATGGTTCAATGGCAAAATTTGGAAGTAAATTTCCAAATTTCTTATATATATTCAGGTCGTTCTCATTCTCACCTCAAATGAATATAAAGATATATTATTATGATGCTTTTTCTCCATTAATCAAAGAAGATATTTCATATTTTAATGAAAAATTGGATATTATAAAACTAAAAAATAAAAATCCATCTCTTCTTGATCTTTTTTATGTTGAAGAGAAATTAAGGTATGAATTTATGGCAAAACTTGAAGTTCTTGCTGGTTTAAAAAGTTTGGAATATTTAAAAGAAGGAGATGTTTTATTTATGGATGGTTCACTTACCCACCTTGAAGGTGAGGTTCCTATTCTTTTCAATAAATTAAAAAAAGAGAGTTTAGATAAAAAAATTACAGTTGTTGGCATTATTGAAAATATTGGAAGTAGTGA
>JAAYUH010000006.1 GCA_012517755.1 bacterium
AAATAATCTCTTTGATATAGAAAATTTAGGTGTTGATGTTTTAACTACTAATGAGCTCATACATATTTTAGAGAGATTTAAATTTTAAAATAGTCTCTTTTGAAATCTTCAATTGCTTTTTTACTTAATGGATTATCTAATATCTCTTCAAAAATATTACTTGGAATAGTTACAGCATTACTTCCATTAACCATGGCCTCTTCTATCTCTTTTGAACTTCTAAAACTCGCAGATAGTATTTTCGTTTTGATATCATTATCTTTTATCACTGTTTTTGCATCTTTTATGATTTTAAAAGGTTCTCCTCCATATCTTCCAATTCTATTTATATATGGAATAACATATTTTGGTTCATATTTCAGAGATAAAATTATTTGGGAAAGAGAAAAAATTGCTGTTACTGAATAAGGAATATTTTCTTTTTTGAAGAGTTTTAAACTTTTTAAACCCTCAAGTGAAAATGGAATTTTCAATATTATCCTTTCTGGATAAATTTTATAATACTCTTTTCCTTCTTCATATATTTTTAAATAATCATCTTCTAATGTTTGAATGAAAATGAATAAATTCAATTTTTTACATAATTTTATAACATCTTCCAATTTAGAATTTTCTTTTGATAATAAAGTGGGATTTGTAGTGATGCCATCAATTACACTATAATCAGAAAACCTTTCAATCTCTTTTAAATTCGCGCTATCTAAAAATATCTCCATTTCTGATAAAATTATATTACATTGTTATAAGGAGGTAAAGCGATGAAGTTAAAAGAGATATATGAACTCTTCATTAGCATAGGAATTAAGAATGATCCAAGAGGTGAAAAAGAGGTAAATGAGTTACTTAATGAAAGAAAAAAAGATTATGAAAAATTATCTGATGAAGAGAAGGAGTATTTTGATAGAGAAACTTTAACTAACCCTTATGGTGATACAAGGATACTATATGGTACAGGTGAAGAGGAAATAAAATCAGTAATTGTTGGAATTGATGTTGATACAGGAGAGATAATTTTAGGGAAAAATTTGGGTTTTGATTTAATTTTTTCTCATCACCCAAGAGGAGTTGCTTTTTTAAACCTTCCCGATGTGATGAAACTCCAAGAAGACGCACTCATACATCATGGTATTCCAATTAATATTTCACAAAAAATGATGGCGAAAAGAATCTCAGAGGTTGATAGATCTTTAACACCTCAAAATGTTTATAGGGCTGTTGATAGTGCAAGAATTTTGAAGCAACTATTTATGTGCTGTCATACTCCAGCAGATAACAGTGTTCAACATTTCTTAACAGATTTATTCAATAAAGAAAAACCAAAATATTTAAAAGAGGTAATTGATTTACTTCTTGCTATCCCTGAATATAAACAGGCAAAAAAAATGGGTTTTGGACCTAAAATCTTTTCTGGTGATTTAAAAAGTAAAGCTGGTAAGGTTGTAATAGATATGACTGGCGGAACAGAAGGAGCAAAAGAGTTGATGAAAAAATATGCTGATGCTGGAATTGGGACAATAGTTGGAATGCACTTTTCAGAAGAACACAAAAAAGAAGCAGAAGAAAATTATATAAACCTTGTTGTTGCTGGTCATATGTCATCAGATTCAATTGGAGTGAATCTACTTCTTGATGAAGTTGAGAAAGTTGGCGTAAAAGTAGAATCCTTTTCAGGTCTAATCCGTATAAAAAGATCTTAAACAGAGTTCAAAAATTAAAAATGAGACAAAGGTGCCTGACACCAAAGTCTCATTTTTTTTAAAAATTTATCTTTTATTAATTTTGTTA
>JAAYUH010000053.1 GCA_012517755.1 bacterium
GAGGAAGGAAAGGGTTGTCTATTTGCAGTAATACAGGGTGGATTGAATTTATATTTGAGAATGAAAGCAGTTGAAGAGTTGGAAAAAGAAAATTTTCCCGGATATGGAATTGGTGGTCTTTCGATTGGAGAACCATGGGAAAAAACAAAAGAATTTCTTAAAAATTTTGTAAAAAAAATGCCAGATAATAAACCAAGATATTTTATGGGTCTTGGAGATCCAATAAGTATTATGGATGCAGTTGAAAGTGGCGTAGATATGTTTGATTGTGTTTATCCAACAAGAATTGCAAGAAATAGATCTCTTCTTACAAAATTTGGAAAATTAAGAATAACAAAAAGTGATTATAAAAATGATGAAAGACCAATAGAAGATGATTGTGATTGTTATACCTGTAAAAATTTTAGCAGAGCATATCTCCATCATCTTTTTAAAGCAAAAGAGATTCTTGCTCCAAGACTTGCCACAATTCATAACTTGAGATTTATGTATAGATTTATAGAAGATTTAAAAAATTCAATAAAAGAAAAAAAATATTATCAATTTAGAAATGAATTTGAGAAAAATTATATAAGAGAGTATAATGAAAATGAGGAGGTTAATAATGAAAATTAAAATAATTATTTTTTTAATCTCTTTACTTATTATTTTAAATTTGTCCTGTTCTAAGATAGATGTTAATAAGGTTAGAGAATATGCAGATCCAATGACTGAAAATTTACTTATTGGTAGAAATGAGAAAAATTATGAAAAATATTCAAAAGATTTTAGTGATGAGATGAAAAAGGCAGTATCTCAAGAAAAATTTTTGGAAAGTATAGATTTAATTGAAGGGAAAATTGGTAAATATATAGAGAATTCTAAGAAATTTGACTTAGCCACAAAAAATAATAACTATATTATTGTTACTTACAAAGCTAAATTTACAGATGAATCAAGTGATGTTACAGTAAGAATAGTTTTTGAAGATATAAATGGTGAAATGAAGATAAGTGGGGAATTCTATGATTCACCTAATCTAAGAAAATAAAATGAGAGAAGAGATAAAAAAATCGATTACTTTTATAATACTTGTATTAATAATAAGTTATTTATTTGGATTTTCTGTAATTTTTTTAAAGAATAGAATTGTTTTTCCCCAAAATTTTTTTACTATATTCCCAATAATTTATATGTACATTCCAATTTTTATTGTTTTAATAGTTGAAAAATATATATTTCATGAGAGTTTAAAAGGGTTTGGTAGATATTTTAAATTTAATATATACATATTATTAGCAATTGTTGTTCCAATAATATTAGTTTTCTTATCACTATTTTCAAGTTTAATTTTTAAAGATATAAATTTAAATTTAAACTATTTTAAACCAGATTATATTGTATTATTAATTTTTCAAGGAATAATAATAGGTTCAACCATTAATGCTTTAGTTGCTTTAGGAGAAGAATTTGGATGGAGAGGTTATCTTCTTAAAAATTTAATACATCTTGGATTTTATAAATCATCATTAATAATTGGTTTTGTTTGGGGAATATGGCATGCTCCAATGATTCTATTAGGGTTAAATTATCCTGATCATAGATTTTTAGGTATCTTTATGATGGTGATATTCTGTATTTTATTAACGCCA
>JAAYUH010000054.1 GCA_012517755.1 bacterium
CCTTTAGCATTTATGATTGCGTCAAGTCCAACTGTATGAGCATCTGTGCCTAATGTGCATGCAATAATTTTTATCTTTTTATCTAATTTCTCTTCCATAATTTTTTCAATTTCAAAATAATCTAATTTTTTAGTCTCTTCAACTTTTATTTTTATCTTTGATGTATCAATATATTTATTAAATTTTCCATAAATAATAAAAAAAGTGAATCCATATATATCTTTTTCATATACAATATTTTCATCAACAAGACCCATCTCTCTTACAACTCTCTTGGCAACCTCTCTTGAAAGTGGTAAAGAAAGAGGTATTGTAAAACTCATTTGAATTATTCCATCATCTTTCGTATCTCCATAAGGTTTTACAAATTTTTCTTTCTCGTCCATAATTACTCCTTTTCAAATTAAATCATTTAATTCTAAATAATCATCATCTTTTTTTATCACTCCATCATATCCTCTCCCCTCTTTTTTTAATCTTTTAGTATCTGAGAAATATCCCTCTTCTAAAGCCTTAAAAATTCCGATTGAAGATATCTCTTCAAGTTTTTCAACAGCCTTATCAAAAACCTCAATAGCCCTTTTTCTTATTATTCCATCATCTTTAATATAAAATTCATTTGAAATAGATTTTAAATTATTTTTTATATATTGTGCATTTTCTATTGATAGGTATCTATCTTGGACAAAAGGAGTGTGAAGTGCCTCTGTTAACATTCCAAGAAGTTGAATCTCTTGTTCTGTAAGAATAGAAACTATGTTGAAAAGTGTATCCATAACATGTGAAAGAAATATGTTTCCAGTTTTATATCTTGTTGGGGGCATATATTTTATTGGTGAGTTTGGAAATAGTTCTCTAACAAGTTGTGCTTGAGATATCTCATATAAAAACCCATCTGTTAAATTTGGATCTAATTCAAATGCATGACCAAGACCAATTTCATCTTCATTCATTCCAGATTTTTTAGCAAGTTGTTCATTAATTATTTGAGATACAATAACAGTATAATAAAACTCTTTTGAATCAACAGTTTTTATTAAATTATCTTCACCTGTTACTATTGGAATACCACCAATATGAAGGATAAATCTTGAAAACTTCTGATCAATCATTGTTCTTAAAGGATTTATATTTCTAAAAATAATTCCATAAAGTGCATCATTTACCATCAAATCCAATCTTTCAATTGCAGCAAGAGCAGATATCTCTGGCATACACAATCCTGATGAATAATTCACAAGCTTTACATATTTTTTTATATCTTTGCTTACTTCATCAAGTATCCCTCTAATAAACTTAAAATTTTCTTGAGTTGCGTAGGTTCCACCATAACCTTCTGTGGTTAAACCATATGGAACATAATCAAGAAGAGATTGAGCAGTACTTCTTATAATTGCAATCATATCAGCACCAATATATGCAGCAGATTTAACCTGTTTTGCATCTTCATAAATATTCCCAGTTGCGACAATTACATAAAGATATGGTTTATCTCCAAAAGGATATTCTGAAATTAAATTTTCTCTTTCTCTTTTTTTATCAATAATTTTTGAAACTCCATCTTTTATTAAATCTTTTGCTACAATTTTTATTTTTTCTTTATCACTAAATTCAATTTTTGTTATGTCAATTTTATCATCATCAATGTCTTCTATTAGTTTTTGTATAGAATTAACATTTAATTTTATCAACGCATTTGATAACAAAAAAATTATACCTTTTGATAGAGAATCCTTTTCTTGAATTTTATCTATAACTGAATTTACATATGGAACTCCTTTTGAATTAATTCCATTAATACCAAGAATCCTTAAAATTGCTCTTTCAATGGATTTTGTTGTATAAGATTTTATTTCATCAAAAATGTCATTAGCAATTTTTTCTCCTAAACTTTTTGCATAGGTTATTCTTTTTTCATCAAGATTTAACACACCTTTTTTCATATCAATCCCCTTGTTTTTCCATAACATTAAAAACATTTAAAGGTTTTAAAGTTTCTTTTAATTTTTTAAACAAATTTTTACCCTCATTTTCTTCAAAAAAACCATTCTGGTCAAAAGTTGAAAAAGAGATTCCTAATAATTTTACCTCTTTTAGAGTAAAAAAAGTAAAACCCGAATTTATCAATTTCTTATAATCATCCTTACTTAAAAAAATTTTTGTTGGATGTTCAACAATAATATTTTTATTTTTTTTATCCTCCAAAGATTCATAAACTTCAGATGTTAATGCTCCTTTAATAAATAGATAATCAAAATCTGTATCAAAAATTGTATCACTTTCAATTAAATTATGGTCCTTAATGATAAGATATTTTTTTTCTGGATAATTTCTCAAAATTATCTCTTCTAACCTCTCATCTATTTTTTTTATTGTGAATATATCTTTATAGTAAATTGTTTCTTCAATTATTTCATCTATACTTTCGCCAATATTTAATCCAGTCTGAAGAATTACTCCATCTGAAAAGTAGGTTCCAATTTTTCTATCAATTGCTCCATCTATTAAAATTAAATCAATATCATAATTTTTTGCCTCATCTAAAATTGTTTTTAAATCATTTAGTATAATTGGACCAGAAACTTCAACATAACCATCTTCAATCAATTTAATTAAATATAGTTCACCAAGAGGTGTAAAAATATCAAATTTTTTTATTATTTTATAATTAATATCAATTTTATCCAAAGAGCTCTTTGATGTAACTATCAGATTTCCTTTGTATCCTTTTATCAATGGCTTTTCAAAATAATAAAGAGAGTCAAATTTTTCTCCATCAAGACCAATTGAAGTGATTAAAATTTTAAGTTCTCTTTTCTTTGCTTCTTCTATCAATTTTATTAAGGTTGTTGTTTTTCCACAATTTTTACTTAAGCCAAAAATTGAAAGAATTTTTATTTTATTGTTTATGATGTTTGGTATTATTTCCATTTCTTCTTTTAATTCTTTGAGATTCAGTTGGTTCTATTAGTAATCTCTTTCCTGAAAGCATAGAAGCAGGGCCATCTTTACTTTCAAGATATGGTTCTTTATCACATAAATCACAATTTTTAGGACAATATGAGATTTTATCAATTGGTTCAGTATAGGAAAAGATACCACCTTCATAATTTCTTAAAATAACTTTTCTATCTGACATTGATATCAAATAATCTGGAAAAACAGGTATTTTCCCACCTCCAAGAGTATCAATTATATATGTTGGGATTTTAAAACCTGATATATGCCCTCTTAAATTTTCAATTATTTCGATTCCCTTTCCGACTGAAGTTCTGAAATGAGAAATACCTTGAGATAAATCACATTGATATAAATAATATGGTCTTACTCTTATTTTTACAAGTTCATTTACAAGTTTTTTCTGAATAATCGGACAATCATTAATTCCTTTTAATAAAACAGATTGATTTCCAACAGGTATACCAGCATCAACAAGTTTTAAAATAGCTTTTTTACTTTCATCAGTTATCTCTTTATAATGATTAAATTGTGTATTTAACCAAATTGGATGATATTTTTTCAACATTTCAACAAGGTTATCTGTTATTCTCATTGGTAAAGTGGATGGTGCTCTTGTCCCAATTCTTATAACATCTATATGGGGAATTTTTCTGAGTTCTTTTATTATCAATTCAAGTATATTATCGCTAACTAAAAGAGCATCACCACCTGAAAGTAAAACATCATTTATCTCAGTATGTTCTCTTATATAGTCGATTCCTGCCATTAATTCCTCTTTTGTTCTTGTTTTATCTCTTTCTCCCGCTAATCTTCTTCTTGTACAATGTCTACAGTACATACCACATTGATCAGTTATTAAAAAAAGAACTCTATCTGGATATCTATGTGTTAAACCTTTTACAGGGGAATCAACTTCTTCAAATAAAGGATCAAATATGTCTTCTTCTTTTATTTCAAGTTCTTTAATAGTTGGTATTGCTTGTCTTCTTATTGGATCATCTGGATCATCTTTATCAATGAGTGTTATCCAATATGGTGTTATTGCCATTCTCAATTTTCCTAAAGAGCTCTTAACACCTTCGTCTTCAATTGGCGTAAGATTAATAACTTTTTTAAGAGTATCAAGGTCCATTATTCTGTTTCTTAATTGCCATTTCCAATCGTTCCATTCATCTTCTTCTACATCTTTCCAAAGTTCTATCTCTCTATAATCCCTCATCTCTCACCTCCATAATATTCTTCAAAAATATCTCTTAATTTATTTGATTCTCTTAATAAATTTAAGGTATATTCTGCATGGTTTTTCGCATAGCCATTTCCAATTATCATATCAACATCTTTACCAACTCCTTCTGCTCCAAGTGCAGCTTTTGTAAATGATGTAGCCATACTAAAAAAATATACAATGCCTCTATCTTTACATGTTATAATGGAAGCAATTTCTGTATCAGAAACATTTACACAGTTAATGACAACATCTGATAATTTTCCATCTGTTAATTTCTCAATTTCTTTTAAAACAGATATAGGATCTTGTGCGTTTCCTATAAATAGATAATCATAAAATCCAAGTTTTTTAATTCTTTCATAAGATTTCTCAGAGTGTGCCATTGCTATGACTTTACCTTTTGGTCCTACCCTTTTTTTACTTTCATAACAACATAAAAGACCTGATTTACCACCTGCCCCAATGATAAAGACATAATCATTTGGTTTAACAATTCTTGCAACCTGAATTGGTGCACCTGCTACATCAAGAATTGATAATGAAGTTCTTAAATTTATATCATCAGGTAATTTAACAAAAACTCCACTTTCAAAAAGAACTGCTTTTCCATCTATCTCAACTTGATCTCTATCTAAATATATTTCTTTGATTTTGTTTATTTTCAAGGGTGTCAAGGAGAGCGAAACAAGAGAAGCAATTATATCTCCTTCTTTTATTTCGATCTTGTCTTTTAAATCATCACCAATTTTTTCCACAATACCAACAAGCATTCCACCTGAACCAGTTATAGGATTTTGCATTTTCCCTCTATCATTAACAATTTTTAAAATTATTTCTCCTATCTTTTTTGTATCTTTATTCGCTTCATTTTCAATTTGAGTAAATGATGAAGAGTCAATATTCAAGAACATAACATCAATAAGTATTTCATTCGAATATAGTTTTGAAAAATCATTATCGAGTTTTAAAGCTGGTTGTGGTAAATACCCCTTTGGTTCAATTACCCTATGAGTACCATATTTATCACCCTTCATTTTTTAACTCTCCTTTCTTCTATTCCGTACTTTTTGATTTTATATTGAAGTGTTTGTCTTGGAATTTTTAAAATTTTTCCTGCTTTTGAGATGTTAAAATTAGTAAGATATAAAGTTTCTTTTATTATCTTTTTTTCAAATTCAGAAGTTTCTTTGGAAAGATCGAATTCTTTAAAATATATTGAATTTGGAAGATCATTAGTTGTTATTTTTGAATTTTTACTATTTAAATATGAGTATTCAATAATATAAAATAACTCTCTTACATTTCCTGGAAATGTATAAGATAGAAGAAAATCTTTAAAATTTTCATCATAACTTTTATTTAGATTATACTTTTTTTCAAGTTCTTCAAGATAATAATTCAATAGAAGAACAATATCTTCTTTTCTCTCTCTCAATGGATTTATCATAACTTCAATTTTTGAAATCAAAAAAAATAACTCTTTTTTTAAATTTCCACTATTTATTGAAAATATTGGCAAATTTTCAATTGATGTTATTAGTCTAAAATTAAATTCATTTGATTCCAAAAAATAGGTTAATTTATCTTGCAACCTCAAAGGCATCTTATCAATATTTGCAATGTAAAGAGTTGAACCATCAGAAATTTTAATTAAACTAAAAATTGCCTCTTCAAGAATTGATTCTTCAAAATTATCGCAATCCTGATATAAAAATTCTTTATTTTTTCTGTCTGAAGTGAAATGAATAATTTCAGCTAAAAGCCTTTTTCCAACTCCACTTTCACCTATTATTAAAATAGGAGTAATAAGATTTTTAAATCTCTCTATCTCTTTTATTTTTTTCTTTAGATTTTCATCATTAGTTTTAAAGTCATCCCAATTTCTTTTTAATATTTTGTTCTCTTTTTGTTCTAAATTTTTACTTTTTAATTCTATAATTTTCTCTGATAATTTCTTTACTTCTGTAATATCTCTTGATAATTCAATTGCACCAATCAATTCACCTCTATAAAAAAGAGGAAAGGTGTAATTTAAAGTTGTTACTTCTTTCGCTTTATATGTTAAAAAAACTTGAAGTTTATTTAATATCGGCTCTTGTGTTTTTAATACTTCAAGTAAAGTTGATGTTTCATATGTAAGAGATGGAAATATATCAAGAATATTTTTTCCTATAACCTCGTCCTCATTTAAACCCTCAAGTTTTGAATTTGCTTTGTTATAAAAAAGAGTTACTCCATCTTTATCAACTATATGAATTCCTATATCAACATAGTTTAATAAAATATCAATTAATGATTCCCATGGAAAATATCTAATTTTCTCCATAGACAAGATTATAACATAATTTTAAATTTATAAAATTGCTTAAAAATCAGCAAATTTTTAAAAAAAATTAAATATCTGTATCTCTTGAAACTTCATCAATTGATTCATCAAGAATTTCAACAATCTTTTCTATATCTTCATCTTCAATTACAAGTGGAGGAGCAATATATGTTTTATCAACAGATGCTCTACAAAGATAAAGACCTCTTTTAAAAGCCGCTTCTTCCACTTTCATTGCGAATTTAAGATTTGACGGTATTCTTTCTTTTGTTTCTTTATTTTTTACATATTCAATAGCCCAATGAAATCCTATCCCTCTTACATCACCTACTCTCTTGTGTTTAGTCAATTCTTTTAATAATTTTCCTAATTTTTCTCCTTTTTCTTTTGCTCTTAAATATAATTTTTCACTTTCAATTAATTCGATATTTTTTAAAGCAGCTACTGTTGATAAACAATGTCCTCCAAATGTATGTCCA
>JAAYUH010000055.1 GCA_012517755.1 bacterium
ATTTCGGGATTGCTGAAAAACCTTCTATTTTGTCACTCTCGCCCCTGCGAAACCTGTCCTCGTGAAAACGGGGAGCTGGGAAAACGGGAATCTGCTACCACTATTTTGTCATTCTCGTGTAAACACTTCTTTATTGTCATTCCCATGAAAATGGGAATCCAGTATTTCTGTTGATAATATTGATTCCTGTTTCCGCAAGAATGATGGTTTAGATGACTTTTCCAGAGATCTTAGAATTAGTGACTTGATTTTAAAAGGATTTAAAATGGATTCCCATTCAAGTTGGGAATATCAGAAGAAATAAGAAGTTAAAGGAATGATGGTTTTGATAATTTTTTAAGAGATCTCGTTTCCTTTATTTTAAATTTATCAAAAATTGCAATAAGGAAAAAAAATAGATACCTTTTATTAAAATAGTAAGCATTATTTTTTTAGACATTTTTTATTATTAAAACATTTTAGATGAAGAAAAGGGTTCTAAATTAAAAATTTCTGATATTAATTTGAGTTCATCCTGATAATCTCCTTGAACAAAAATATGGTGATTTCCTAATGGTCTTTTTAAAAAATATTCTGAGTCTTTGTTTGTTTTTAGTAAAATTTGAGTTCTGCACATATTATCATCTTTCAGATTATCTACAATTTTACATCTTGAGAAATATATTTTGTCAAGATTTTTTCCCCCAATTCTAACAAGAGTACCAATCTCTTTATTAAAAAAACCTTTTATACCAACTCCTTTTCCTGTTTCAAAATGAGTTGTTAAAAGATAGTTATTAACAATAGACAATGGAACTGTACAGTGTGCTAAAATTAAATCTAAAGTTTTTTCTCCTTCTCTATCAATCCAAGCAATATTTCCCATAAAAGGAGATTTTCCGCTTATTTTTTTCATAAGATACATTGTTATTGTTGAAGGAATATCACCTTCACAACCTGAAATCAATCCCTCGCTTGTTAAAAGAGATAGGGCAAGGCATCCAGTTGTATCTAATGGTTCTATTATTTTAAAGCACTCCATACTTATTAGGTCCCACTCATTTTCTTTTATCAATCTATCCATTGCAACATAAGCTCTTAAAGCTCTTTTTATATCATTATCATCAATATTTAATAGTTTTGTTGCTTTTTTCTTTATCTCTTCTATAATTTTTTCAATTTTTTTATCATTTTCAGAAATTTCATTAACTTTTTCTATAAATTTTTCAACTGGATAACTTTCTACTTTAATACCAAATTTTTCTTTAACAACTTTAAAATCTGGGGCTGAAGATATTAGCCAATGACTTGGATTACCAATTAAACCAAATCTCTTTTCTTTAAACTCATCTTTAATTTTTAAAACATTCAAGGTTCTTATCAAATCTTTTTTTTCACTTTTTTTATCCCATAAGAAAACCCTTCCTTTACCTTCAAGATATGCGTTGATCTCTATTGTTGCAGGAAGAGAATTATTATATTTATTTGCTATAAAAATATACGGTGGTTTTATGTTATCCTTTATCTTTAAAAAATTTTTTTCAGAACCCCCAGTAACAACCAAAAAGAAAACAAAATCAAAATTTTCTTTATCACTATACTCAAAACTCTCAATATTTTTATCTTTAAGAAAATTTTTTATATCTGAAATAAATTTTAATTCTAAATCTCTTTTATCGCTACCTGAACTTAAAGGTAATAAACCAATTTTCATTAAATACCTCCTAAAAATTTATATTTTTGAAAATTTTGAAGAAATGTTTTTCTATGACAAGTAGAGATTCCAAATTCTTCTAAATTTTTTAAATGTTCTTTTGTACAATAACCTTTGTTTATAGAAAAATTATAATCTTTAAATTTTTTTTCTAAGCTTCTCATGATTCTATCTCTTACAACTTTTGCAACAATAGAAGCAGAACTAATTATTGGGATTCTATCATCTCCATCAATCACAGCAATAGTTTTATATTCTTTTATTACTGGTAAATTTCCATCAACCAAAATTAGAAAATTTTCTTCTGACCTGTTTAATTCAGAGTAATAAAGTGAGTAGTTTTTTCTAAAATCATAATATTCAAAAAAATTTTCATCAAATAAATTTGATTTTTCACCACAAATAAAATTAAGTGAGAGGTATATTCCTTCTTTAAATGCGTTTAATATACCACATTTATCAATATATAAATTTGATACTATTCCAATGCCAAAAATATATTTTTTTTCTAAAAAAATATCAAAAATTTCTTCTCTTTTTTCTTCTTTTATTTTTTTTGAGTCTTTAATATAGGTAGGATAAGAAAAACAATCTAAAAAAGAAGCAACAACAAGTGGTCCAGCTATAGCTCCTCTTCCTGCTTCATCAACTCCCACTAAATTCAAATTTGACATTGTTTAAATTTTTAATATGTTTTAAGGGCCAAAAAATAATATCAGCTCTTCCATCCAATTTTTCTAAATCAATTGGCCCAAATTCTCTTGAATCAAGAGAATTATTTCTATTATCACCCATAACAAATATTTTCCCTTCAGGAATTTCTAATGGCGGAAGATTCCCAGGTGTTGAATTTTTTATATAAGATTCAATTAGTTTCTCTCCATTTATATATACAAATCCATCTTTTATCTCTATTGTCTCTCCTGGAAGTCCTATAACTCTTTTTATATAATCTTTATCTCCATAGGGAGGTTTAAAAATAACAACCTCTCCTCTTTTTGGTTCTCTTAATTTGAATATAAACTTATTAACAATAATTAAATCATTTTCATAAAGAGTTGGATTCATTGAAGACATCTGAACTTTATAGGGTTCAAATATATAAGCTCTTATTGCAAACGCTAAAGCGAAAGCTATTAAAAAGGTTAAAATCCAACTTATTATTTCTTTTACTACTTTGTTCATTTATTATTTGTATCTTCTTCTTCAGGATTTTCTTTGTTTAACTCTTCCATAATCTGTTTCATTTTTCTTTTTTCTTTAACTTTTGCTTTTTTACCTTTTAGTTCTCTTAAATAGTAGAGTTTTGCTCTTCTAACATCGCCATATCTTACCACTTCTATTTTATCAATTGAAGGTGAATGTAATGGAAAAATTTTTTCTACTCCTACACCAAAAGATATTTTTCTAACAGTGAATGTTTCCTTTAACCCTCCTCCTTTTCTTGCTATACATATACCTTCAAACATTTGTATTCTCTCTTTTCCCCCTTCTTTAATTTTTATATATACTTTTAAGGTATCTCCTGGGTTAAAATTAGGTAGATCATTTCTTTCAAAACTCTGTTCAACAAGTCTTATCTCTCTCATCTTTATCCTCCTAAATAAGATAGATATCTATTATACCAAATTTTTTCAAATCTAAAATATGATATCATATTTATTTTTAGTTGACAATTTTTTTATATTTTATATATTATAATAAGTGTTTTATAATTTATAAGTTAGGAATTTTGCCGAATTGATAAAAAGAAATTTTAATAAAAAAATTATTGATAAATCTAATATAGAGGATGGAACTGTAAAAAAGTTCCTTTCTTTATCATTACCATCAGTTGGAGAAAATCTCTTTCATACTTTATTCTCTTTTGTTGATATGGCTTTTGTTGGAAGATTAGGAGCCCTTCCTCTCGCTGGTGTTGGTTTAGCCAATCAATTGATTTTTGTTTTTATTGCAATAATGGTTGCTATTAATATAGGAACAAATGTTCTGGTTGCACAAAATTATGGAGCAAAAAAATTCATCAAAACAAAAGAGATAATATGGCAACCTTTATATTTAGCAATTTTTATTTCAATAGGATTCCTAATTTTTGGTCTATTTTTTTCATATTCTGTCTTCTATCCATTTAATGGTGAAGATGCTTTAAAAAAATTAGCTGGTGATTACCTTTTTTGGATTATAACTCCATCATTTATTTTTGTTGCTCCATTTGTTTTGGGTGCAATTTTTAGAGGCATAGGAGATACAAAAACACCTTTTTATGTAACTTCAATTGCTAATGGGTTAAATATTTTTTTGGATTATGTTTTAATTTTTGGTAAGTTAGGTTTTCCAAACTTAGGCGTAAAGGGAGCTGCAATTGCAACATCAATTTCAAGATTAGTTGCGCTGATTATTTATTTTTATTTACTTTTTAATAAAAAAAGAAAATTTCATCTGTCAAATTATTTTCCAAAAATTGATTTTATTATTATAAAAAATCTTATTAAAATTGGATTTCCTGCTTCCCTTGAAAGATTTTTGTTTTCATTTGGAAATTTATTTTTTGGAAATGTTGTTCTTTCAATTGGAACAGAGGCTTTTGCTGCACATAGAGTTTCAATTAATATTGAATCTTTATCATCTAATACAGGATTTGGATTTACAAATGCAACTCAAACTCTCGTAGGTCAATCAATTGGTAATAATGATGAAAAGTTAGCAAAAAAATATACCTACACCGCCTTGAAAATGACTGTTCTTATTATGAGTATAGTAGGAGTTTTTCTCTTTTTCTTCCCTGATCTTTTTATAAGAATTTTCACAGATGATATAAAGATAATTGAACATGCGAGAATTGCTGTAAGAATTATATCTGTTGTTCAACCATTTTATGCAATGGTATTAATATTTATGGGAAGCTTAAGAGGAGGAGGAAATACAGCTTCACCTTTACTTGCAACTGCTCTTGGTATGTATCTAATCAGAATTCCAGTTTCTTATGTTCTTGTTAAGATATTGGATTTAGGGATGCTTGGCGCATGGTCAGCAATGGCGCTTGATATAACTTTTAAAGGTTTCTTTCTCTATTTTATATTTTTAAAAAGGACAAATTATAAAAGGTATGTTTTAGAATAAAGGAGATTAATTGAAAGAAAAAGATGTTTTAAAAATTTTAGAAGAGGTTATTGATCCTGAATTAAATATGAATATTGTTGAATTAAATATGATTAGGGATATAGTAATTAATGATGATAAAATATCTTTAACATTTCTCCTTACAACAGAGGGTTGTCCATTAAAAGAAGAACTTAAAAATAATGTAGTTCAACTTTTAAAGAAAAATGGATTCAAAGAAATTAAAATAAATTTAGGAACAATGAAAAATGATGATTTGAAAAAAATCTCATCTTCTTTAAAATCAGAAAAAAAGGAAAAAGAGAAAATTAGAAATATTATAGCAGTTGCATCTGGAAAAGGAGGAGTTGGAAAATCTACAGTAACATCTAATCTTGCGGTTTCATTTAAGAAACTCGGGTATAAAGTAGGGATTCTTGATGCTGATATAAATGGTCCAAATATACCAATAATGTTTGGTATAAAAGAAAAACCTGAAGCAATTGATGAAATGATTCTTCCTATTGAAAAGCATGGAATCAAAATTGTTTCTCTTGGTTTTCTTATGGAAGAAGAGTCCAATGCGATTTTATGGAGAGGTCCTTTGATATCAAAAGCAATTACAGAACTATTTGAATATTCCTTGTGGGGTGAAATTGATTTTCTACTTGTTGATCTTCCTCCAGGAACAGGAGATGAAACATTAACAGTAGGCCAATCTTTACCACTCGATGGAGTTTTAATTGTGACAACACCTCAAGATGTATCTGTTCTTGACGCAAAAAGATCAGCTTATGCATTTAATAAATTAAATGTTAAAATTTTAGGTGTTGTTGAGAATATGAGTTATTTTATATGTCCAGAAAATGAAAAAGAGTATGATATTTTTGGAAGTGGTGGTGGAGAAAAAATAAGTAAATATTTAAATATACCACTCTTAGGAAAAATACCTATTGAAATTGAAATTAGAAGGGGCGGAGATATTGGTAAGCCAGTTGCTATTTTAAATCAAGATTTAAAATCAAGTGTTGAATTTATAAATATTGCAAAAAAAATTATAAAGGTGTTAAATGTATCCTAAGAGTTTAGAAAAAGTTATAGAAAACTTAACAAAACTTCCTGGAATAGGGCCAAAAAGCGCAGAAAGAATAGCTCACTTTATATTAAGAATGGATGATAATGAATTAAATGATTTGATAGAATCAATAAAAAATTTAAGGAAAAAAATAAAATATTGCAAAATTTGTTTTAATTTAACAGAAAGTGAAGATATTTGTGAAATTTGTAAGAATCCATTGAGAGATAAATCAACAATTTTAGTTGTTGAAGAAATAAAAGATTTAATAAGAATCGAGACTCTTGGCTATTACAGTGGAGTTTATCATGTTCTTGGTGGACATATATCAACTTCTGGCAAGATTGGTATTAATGATTTAACAATAAATGAACTTGAACAAAGAGTTAAAAGTGGAGATATAAAAGAGGTTATCTTTGCTCTGTCCCCACAGTGGGAAGGAGATATGACAAAGGAGTATATTAAAAAAATTTTGAAAAAATATAACATAAAAATCACCTCACTCGCAAGAGGAATTTCAGGATCAACATATCTTGAAGCAATTGATGATTCATCTTTATTACAAGCCTTAGAGGATAGAAAAGAAGAAATATAATTTGAAAAACTAAAAATTTAACAAAAGATTTTTGTTTTATTTTATATAATGAAGATTTTTAAATGATATTGAAAAAGAGAAATATATTTAATATACTTGTAAAGTCAATAATTTTTATGTGGAAAACTTTGAAAATAAATTGAAAAGTTTGAAAGAGTTTTCCACAGGTAATTGTGGAAAGTGTGGAAAAAAAGAAGATGAGTGAAATTTGGAAAAAAACCTTATCAGTAATCAAAGACTATCTATCTACACCATCTTATGAGACATGGTTTAAGAGTACAAAAGTAGTTAAAGAAGATGAAAATTCATTAAAAATAGGTGTTATATCTGAATTTGCAAGAGATTGGCTTAGAAGTAATTATCTCCCATTAATAAAGGAAATTTTAAAAGCTGTAACTGGAAAAGATATGGAAGTAGAATTTACTTTACTTGAAAAAGAAGAAAATGAGTTAGTTGAAGAAAAAGAATTTAAAAATAAAAATATACATGGTTTAAATGAAAATTATACATTCGAAAATTTTGTAGTTGGAGAAAGTAACAAACTTGCTCATGCTGCAAGTTTAGCTGTTTCTAAAAATCCTGGAAGATCATATAATCCACTTTTTATTTACGGAGGTGTAGGTTTAGGAAAAACCCATCTCATTCAGGCAATTGGACACTATATTATTGATACAAAACCAAATTTAAAATTGACATATATAACAAGTGAAGTTTTTACAAATGAAGTTATAAATTCAATACAAAAAAATAGAATGAATGAATTTCATGAAAAATATAGAAATGTCGATTGCTTATTAATTGATGATATACAATTTCTTGCTGGTAAGGAAAGAACACAGGAAGAGTTTTTCCATACTTTTAACACCCTTCACAACAATTACAAACAGATAGTGATAACAAGTGATAGAGTCCCAAAAGAGATACCAACCCTTGAAGACAGATTGAGAAGTAGATTTGAGTGGGGTCTTATGGTTGATATTGCTCCACCAGATTTTGAAACAAGGGTTGCAATATTAAAAAAGAAGGCAGAGAAAGAGAAAATCTTTGTTCCAAATGAAGTATTTGATTTTATAGC
>JAAYUH010000056.1 GCA_012517755.1 bacterium
AGTAGAGGTTTAGGTCATCAAGTTGCTTCTGATTATATTGAAGTTATGTTGAATGCAGCAAGAAAATATGGAATAAGTTTGATTGATAAACAGCTTGCTGCAGCTCCTTTCACTTCACCTGAAGCAAAAAGATATTTTTCAGCAATGATTGGTGCAGCAAATTATGCATGGGTAAATAGACAATTAATCACTCACTGGACAAGAGAGAGCTTCAAAGATGTTTTTAAAAAACCAGATAAAGAGATGGGACTTGAAATAATATACGATGTTGCACATAATATAGCAAAAGTTGAAGAGCATATAGTTGATGGAAAAAAGGTTAAGGTCGTTGTTCATAGAAAGGGAGCAACAAGAGCCTTTCCTCCAAACCATAACGAAATTCCAGCTAAATATAAATCAATAGGGCAACCAGTTCTTGTCCCTGGAGATATGGGAAGATACTCTTTTGTTCTTGTTGGTACAAACAAAGCGATGAGTGAAACTTTTGGTTCAACCTGTCATGGAGCTGGAAGAGTGATGAGTCGTAGTCAGGCATTAAGAGAAGAACAAGCCAATGCAATTGTTGATAGTTTGAATAAAAAGGGTATAAAAATTAGAGCAGAGAGTAAAAAAACAATAGTTGAGGAATCACCTGAAGCTTATAAAGATGTTCAAGATGTAGTTGATGTTTTACAAGAGGAGGGAATATCAACAAAGATTGCAAAATTAAGGCCAATAGCAGTAATGAAAGGATGAGAAAATTTTTTACTCTATCTTTAATTTTTCTCATATGCTTTCATCTATTATCCTGCAATAACAATCAAAAAATAGATTTTAATTTCATATATCCTGAAGATGGAGATTATATTACTAAAGGAAGTTTGATAATAATTGAATTCAGTGTGATAGAAAATGTTGATAGTTTAAGTTTATCTGTTTTTGGTGAAAAGATAAAGAAAAATCTTAATTTTGAGATAAAAGAGAATAGAGTTTATAGTTATTTTCCAGATGATTTACCTGATGCAGAATATAAAATTTCAACAAATTTTTATTATAATAAAAAATATTTTGAAAAAAGTGTAGATGTTATATTGAACAGTGAAATACCAATATGGGAAAATTTTGTTTTTCCAACAAATATAAGATCAGGAAGAGATATTGTAATAGAAACATTCACTTCGTCTCCATTTAAAGATGTCACTGTAATTATGGATGATGGTTCAGAAATAAATCTTGAATATTTTAAAGATAATGATTTATGGAGGAGTTCATTTACAATTTCTCATTTTATTTCTGAGGGTAGTCATTTTCTAACTTTCAGAGGAACTGATTTTAAAGATGAAATTCTTGAAGAGAAAAAAGTTTTTACAGTTATAAATTCTGATCCAGTTATATATTCCCCTTTGAATGGACTTGAGACATCATCAAATCAGATAGATATTTATGGTTTTTATGAACCTGATAAAGAGATTTCTCTTTATTTAAACAACTCACCTTTTAGAAAAATTAAGGTTGATCCCTCTGGAAATTTTTATGATTCAATTTTTCTCTTACCAGGAAAATATTCTATTTATGCAAAAGATTTAGAATCTCAATTTTTAGGAGAATCCTCTCTTCAAAATATAGAAGTTTCAATTTTTTCTGAAGGAATAATTGCACTTTGCTATCATAACATATCTGATAAAGGAGGAAATCTATATACTATCTCAGCAGAGGATTTTGAAAATCAGATTTCTTATATTAAAGAGAGAGGATACAAATCAATTTCCCTTGATGATTTAAGAGATTATTATGATAACGGAGTTAATCTACCTAAAAAAAGTGTTCTCATAACTTTTGATGATGGTCTTGAGGGTGTTTATAAATTTGCCTATCCTATTTTAAAAAAATATGATTTTAAAGCTACCTTTTTTGTAATTTCTGATAGAGTTGATAGAGTAACTAATTTTGTTAACTGGGGTGAGTTAAAAGAGATGGTTGATAGTGGGGTTTTTGAAATTGGCTCACATACCCATAATTCACATAAAACTTATAATGTTGATGGGAAATTTGTTTCTGTTGTCTCAATAAAAAGTGAAGATGAGGATTATGATAGTTTCAAAGAAAGAGTCATTAATGATTTTTCTCTCTCAAAAAATGAGATCGAAAAAAATATTGGAAAAGAAGTTTTTGCTTTTGCATATCCATATGGTGAATATTCAATTGATACTATAAACTTTTTAAAAGAGGTTGGTTTTAGATTCGCTTTTACTGTTATAAAAGGAATAAACATAAAATCATCTTTTAAGTTTGAACTCAAAAGATATTCAATATATAGAGGAACTGATATAAAAGAGATAATAAATTAAATGGGGTTATGTCTTGCAATGCAACATTTTTATTTTATGGATTAATTTTATAATTTTCAGGGGTCTTACTCCTCAAAATCATTAAATTATCAGGAACTCCTATCCTTAAAATCATTAAATTATCAGGAACTCCTCTCCTTGAAATATTAAAATTTTTTCTTATAATTATTTTATGAGAATTCCAAGATATTATGATGATTTAAATAAATATTTAGAGAAGGGTAAGGTTTTAGTAATTTTTGGTCCAAGAAGAGTTGGTAAGACAAATCTATTGAACAATTTTTTAAAGAGTTATAACTTGAAATATAAACTTTTTATAGGTGATGATATTAGAACCAAAGAGATTTTTGAGACGCAAGATCTTAAAATGTTAAAAGAGGTTGTAGAAGGATATAATTTAATTGTAATAGATGAAGCGCAGAGAATAAAAAATGTTGGTTTAACATTAAAACTTTTAGTAGATAACATAAATGATTTATATATTATAGCAACAGGTTCTTCTTCTTTTGAGCTTTTAGGACAAACTGGAGAACCGTTAACTGGTAGAAAAAGGACTTTAACTTTGTTTCCCATTTCACAATTGGAGCTTTCTAAAATTTATAATAGATATGAATTAAAAGAAAATCTTCAAGATTTTCTCATTTTTGGGTCTTATCCTGAAATTCTTATTGAAGAAAAGAGAAATAAAAAAATTGAAATTCTTATGGAGATAACAGGTTCATATCTTCTTAAAGATATTTTAGAGTTCGATAAAGTGAAAGGGAGTAAAGTTATTTTTAATCTTTTAAGACTTCTTGCTTATCAGATTGGTTCTGAAGTGTCTTTAAGCGAACTTGCTCAAAATCTTAAAGTTGATCCGAAAACAGTTGCTCGATATCTTGATTTACTTGAGAAATCTTTTGTTATCTATCAAGTTCAAGGATTTAGCGGAAATTTAAGAAAAGAGATAACAAAGAAAAGTAAATACTATTTTTATGATAATGGTATAAGAAATGCAGTAATATCAAATTTTACATCAATTTCTGATAGAAATGATATTGGGAATTTGTGGGAGAACTTTCTTTTTTCAGAGAGGCTTAAAAAAAGAAGTTATTGTGAAATTTATGCAAATATGTATTTCTGGAGAAGTTGGCAAAAAAGTGAAATAGATTTGATAGAAGAAAAAGAGGGGAAACTTTTTGCATATGAGTTTAAATGGAAAAAAGAAAATGTAAAAATGCCATATCAGTGGAAAGAAGCATATCCTGATAGTTATTATAAAGTTATTACATATGAAAATTATTTAGACTTTATTTTGTAATTTTTAGGGGTCTTGCTCTTCAAAATTATTAAATTATCAGGAACTCCTATCCTTAAAATCATTAAATTTTTAGGAATTCCTCTCCTTGAAATATTAAAATTTAATAAAATTTATATATATTTGGTTTATCAAGATTTAATAGTTTAATAAACTTTAAATATTCTTCTTCTTTTAATTCTGTTACTCTTTTACCATAATATGCACAAATTATTGCTTCAATAACATTTGTTCCAAAGGTTCTTCCATCAAACTCTGGAGTTGTTGTTATAACCATTTTTACTCCCCTATCCTTAAAAAGTATTCTATCATTTTCAGTAGTTGTGTTAGTTAAAATTATTTTATTTGAAAGGTCATCTGGCATATGTTTTTTAATATAGATACAATCACCAGCAATTATATCTGCCCATTTATAATATTTTTCGAACTTTGGAATAATTTTCTCTTGTTCTTCTCCTACTGGATATAACATTTTATGAGGTAGATACTTTGCTATTGGAACAATAATTGATGCAAGAAAAATAAAAGTTTTATATGAGTAAATTGGAACACTTAGACCTAAAGAGAACATTAAATCTCCATAAAGAATTTTACAATTCTCTCTTCTAAATCCTACAACTAAATTGTATCTTGATACACCAGATGGAATTAAAATTTTACTGTTTTCATTCAAATAACCATTTTCTTTAAGATATTTTATGGCTATATCTTCAAAACCAAACTTTTCTCTTATCCATTGACCATCACAAACTGGTGTTTCTAAGGTTTTTGTAAAATCAATAACTTTTCCAACCTCTTTAAGGGTAACCTCTTTATTTCCAAATTTAATATAAAAATCTGTACCTCCAAGTCCAAAAGCATCAACCTTTCCATCATATTTTTTAAATAGTTCTATCATTTTTGGGATATCACCATCTGTCCCGATTCTTTCTATTTCAAATTCACCAATTGGTAAACTTATACATACTTTTTTATCCCTTTTCGATGAGCCAAGACTTATACTCAAAATTTTTTTCATTTATCACCTCTATTTTGACTCTCACTCTTATTTTTTAAGCGACTCTATTATAACTCTAATACAAGTACATTCAAGTTTTGATTTATAGCGGATAAATTTCTAAATCTTAGCTCGATATTTCTTTTTAGTTAACTGCAACAGCTGAGTTAACAATCGCAACAATAAAGAAACCAAACCATGTAAATTGTTGAGGAGTCTCGTTTCCGCTTCCACCTGCTGGCTCAATCATAGGGCTTTCGTAGTTTTTCATTGTTGTTCATCTCCTTTTTAATTAATAGTACATTTTCGCATTCATTTATCCTTCCTAAAAAATTTTCTCTAAAATATATGTTTTGCTTACTTTTTTCGAAACAAACAGTACAAGCAAGACGGATAACACAAAAAGAAACAGATATGACCATCTAACATCAAAGCCTAAAGAGATATTTAAAGGACTTCTCATGATGTTTAATACGTGAGTAATTGGATTTAAAAGAAGCAAAGTCTGGAAAAACTTATTTAAGGTTTGCATACCAAAAAATGAGGGTGAAAAAATAATAAGAAACACTGAGACAATCTGACATAAGCCGTTTGCTAAAAAGAGGTTATTCATTAATAATCCAAGAGAAACGGAAAGCAACAGTAAAACAAAAATCCCTATAACTATGCCAGAGATAAATAGAAGAATGTTGACACTTTTCAAACTCAAAATTACGTATAAAAAGGCAGCCAAAATAAGCGGAAGTGTAAGCAAGGTGTAAGTGATGCATTGACTAACAACAATCTGAGGGAATGTTATGGAAAAAGTTGAGTAGAGCTCTAAGACTTGTGGTTGCCTTGTGTTTGTAATTCTTAAACTCAGCATATTGATAAAAGCGCTTGTCAGGGTCACAACTATATATCCGGTTAAAAGCGAAACAATCTGGATTCTTTCAAGATTTCCATTGCCTGCAAGAAGCATTATAAAAAGATAAGAGAACGGAAGCAGAAAGAGAACAACGAAAAGCTGGAGCAAGAAAATTCGCAAACTTTTAAGTTCCATTTCTACGCCAATTTTAATTTTTTCCATTTTTACCCTCCAGAAGTTTTCTTACTGCAGCTTCAAATAGAGGAGCTTCAAATTGAATATAATTAATAGGGGTAATGTCGTTAACCTGTTTAACCATATCAATACCAAGGCTAAGAGTATCTACTGAAAAAGTGAAAACCATACCTTCTAATGTATATTCTACATGCTTATCTTCGAAAAACTTCCTTATGTGCTCATTGTCGAGAGAGGAAAATTTTATTTCGCACGGTAGTTTTAGCAGGAAGGAAATTTCTGTTGGACTCCCTTCCACAATAATTTTTCCGTCGACAATGACATAAACTCTATCGCACAATCTTTTTACCTCATTCATATCATGGCTTGCGATCAGGATTGCTTTGTTATTCTTAAATTGAGAAAGTTTTTCCCATAGATGAGTTTTGTTAACAATATCAATCATAGAGGTAGGCTCGTCAAGAATGAGTAGTCTGTTTACCTGCGCTAAAGCAACCCCGATAAGCATCAATTTTATTAACCCAGGGGATAGTTGATACCCATAATACTTTTTTACCTTCCCAAGATTCAAAAAGTCTATGATTTCAGACAGTTTACGGGTCAAAGATTCGCCTTTAATACCTCTTAATCTCAGGGCAAAGCCAATAGTCTCCTCAACCGTCAGAGATGGGAAGTAAAGAGGGTACTGAGGAGCATAGCCTACTTCTTTCTTTATTATGAGAGGGTTTAAGGAAATGTCTTCTCCTAAAATTGAAATAACACCCCCTGTTGGCTTTAGTAGCCCCAGAGCCTGCCTAAGAAGCGTTGTTTTACCTGCACCATTTGGACCTATGATTCCGACAATTTCCCCATCCTCCACCTTCAAGTTAATCCCGTCGTTTGCCTTTTTACCACTGGGGTAGATTTTAGATACATTCGCTACATTTAAGACTTCTTCCATGTTCCTTCCCTCATTATTTCTTGTATTTTGACATTATTATACAACGAATTTACGAGTACATCCATAGTTGCTCCAAAAAATAATGCCTTCTTGCATAGCTTTTTAGTGTAATCTCCAAAAGTAACAAAAGATTCATATGCACATCCTCCTCCATACAACGGAACATATGGGCAGTCAAGACATTGTTCCCATCTATCCATAATTATAAATCCAATAAAGTTGCTTTTAAAGTGATGGTCTTTAACATTGCCAACTGAAAACTCTTTTCTACCTACAAATCCGCTACACTTATACATATCTCCAATCGGATCAATCACAAATTGAGATTCTGAGGTAAGAAGGCACGGACCAATTTCTACAAATCTTCTCACAACTGAAAATCCTAACTTTCTTGCCTTAGGAAGCAATAATTTCAAGGTATCAGTAAACGTTTTATCTGGCATCATATTCGCATCGCAGAAATGTGGTGCCAAACCTGACTTTATTCTTGGAGAAAAATCTAGTGAGATATTAGAAGCTAAACCATCATTAGAAAGTAAATCCAATAATTCGCTCACCTTGCTGGCATTTCCTTTATCTATATTAATTCTTACAATTACTGCAGCAAACTCTACAAATTTTCTTAGATTAACAAGAATATCGTCGAAAGAACCTTCACCGCTTTTATATGGCCTTCTTAAATTATGGATAGCTTCTGGTCCATCAAGTGTTACCTGAACAAACTTTAAACCATGACTCTTTAATTCTTCCATTTCTTGAGAAGATAGACCTATGCTTCCATTTGTACTAATACTAAAAGAAAAATTGAAGCTCTTTTCTGAAGAGCTTTCGAATAGAGATCTGGATATATCAAAAATAGGAGTTTTATTAAGTAAAGGCTCTCCTCCATAGAATATCAACTCTACAACCTTAGGACGTCTCTCTTTTATATTTATCTGAAACCAATTAATAATATTTCTACTTACTTCATCCGTCATATCCTCCCTTCTGGTGCTTTGCACTTCGTTTTCTATACAATACTCACATTTAAAATTACAATCAAATGTTGTTAATATCATAGCTCCAAAAGAGTTAGTGCTAAATTTAGCTTTTTGAAACAAATATCTTTGTTTATACATTATACAAAAATCAAAAATATTGTAAAGAGGATAAATATTAGAAACTTTAAAGTCTTTTGAAACAGTTTTCCCCTGTAGTTCTTTTAGTTTCTCATAAGGAGTTAATCCTTTTAGATCTGTATGTGGCCTACACTTATTGTAGTACTCAACATACTTTTTTAAACCTTCTCCCAACTCTTGTAAGGACAAATAGAAGTTTCGGTTGTAGAACTCTTCTCCTACGGTTCTATGGAATCTTTCTACCTTACCATTTGTTTGTGGTCTTCTTTTTCTTGTAAGTTTATGTTTGATGTGATTCTTTAAGCAGAACTTATCAATGTTATGGGAATCTGGAGCTCCTCTTATGTTGGTGAATTCTAAACCATTGTCTGTGAGTATAGATTGGATCCTACCCTTGGAGATTTCCATAGCATGCTCCAAGAAAGAAAGGCTATTTGAAGCAGTCTTCTTTCTATAGAGTTCTACATATACAACTCTTGTAGCATCATCTATTGCAGTGAACTGGTATACTCTTCCCTGACCTTTAAGATTCCCTGCATACCTCACATCTATATGTACCATTTCAAATGGTTTCTTTTTCTCATATCTCATTACTTCTTTTTCTTCTTTAGATGCTGGTAACTTGTAGGCTTCTTCTCTTTAAAACATTGTATACGCCATGGGGAGAGATAGAAATTCCTCTCATTGGTAACTGATAGGCAATTCTTTCTGGACCAAAAGGAGTATCAAGTCTCAATTTAACAACGAGTTCCTCAATAGAAGAAGATGTTTTTCTTTCATTCTTCTTTGCTCCGGATTTCCTGTTAACCAAGCCCTCTATTCCATATTCTCGGTATTTTTTTAACCATTTGAAGAAAGTTTTTCTTGAGATACCAAATAATTCTGGTACTTGATGACTTGTTTTTCCCTCTTTTAAATAGATCTCTACCATGCTTAACCTTACTTTTACCAGGCTATCTGTGGTATAATAACTCATGGGTGATTCCTCCCTTCAAAATCATTTTAGGGTATTATACCCTAATTTGAGGGGTCACCAAATTATGGGAATAGAACAATTTTATTTATTTTTTAATTTTGAATCTCCATATATTTTGGATTTATCGATAATAATAAAGTAATACCTCAATTCGTGTTTTATTAAATTATTAATCACTAATTTTTTAACTTTATGACTTGAGTTAGAAAATTTATCTCTTGTAATTTTTCTTTTTATTTTTCCCTAACTTATTTCTTATTTTTTTTATAATTCTTCGAATATCAGGTACAAATTGTTCTTTAATAATATTTTTTCAACTTTAATTACATTTTAGTTTAGTTTTACAAAGTTAAAAATATTATTTAGTTTTATATTAGAAATAAATCAGAAGATAAGTTATAAAAAATAGATTTGAATATTTTAGATTGTTTGGATTTATAAAAATATTTTTATTTTATGGATTAATTTGATAAAATTTATTTCAGAAGTATTTATAATTTAGGAGGGTAAGATGAAAGAGTTTAAAAATGAGGTTTACACAGATTTTAAAAATGAAGAAAAAAGAAAAGAAATGGAAAAAGTACTTGAAAATGTTGAGAAAGATTTTGGTAAAGAACACGATATTGTTATTGGCGGTAAAAGAATCAAATTAGTTGAGAAATTTAAATCAATAAATCCATCAAAAAAGGATCAAGTAATTGGTGTTTTTCAAAAAGGTGATGAAAAAACTGGAGATTTAGCGTTAAACACAGCATGGGAAGCTTTTAAAACATGGAAAAATGTTAGTCAAGAAAAAAGAGCAGAATACCTTTTTAAAATAGCTGAAACAATAAGAAGAAAAAGATTAGAATTTGATAGTTACCTTGTTTTTGAAACTGGAAAAAACTGGCTTGAAGCAGATGCTGATGTTGCTGAAGCTATAGATTTTTGTGAATATTATGGAGCTGATTCTTTAAAATATGGAAAAGTTTTTGATATGCCAACTTTTGATAATGAAAAAGATGAATTGGTTTATATACCACTTGGTGCTGGAGCTGTTATTCCTCCCTGGAACTTTCCACTTGCAATTCTTGTTGGAATGACAACCTCTTCAATTGTGACAGGTAATACAGTTGTTTTAAAACCAGCAAGTGATGCTGCATATATTGCTACAAAATTTATGGAACTTCTTGAGGAAGTTGGACTTCCAGATGGAGTAGTCAATCTCGTTACTGGTCCTGGACCTATTATTGGAGATTATCTTGTAAAACATCC